>JALZEZ010000397.1 GCA_030861775.1 Actinomycetota bacterium | reverse complement strand
GCGCAGCGTCGAGAGCGCGTTCAGGTCCTCCTGGGTCAGCAGCCCGCGCTCGACCTCGGGGCCGAGGTAGGCGGCCACCCGCCGCCCGTCGCGGCGCCGCGCCACCACGCTGACGACGATCAGCGCGACGAACGCGGGGAACATCACGAGGACGAAGGTGGCCACGAAGGCGCCGGGGTCGATCGTCGACGTGTTCCACCCGGAGTGGAGCAGGATCGCCCCGATGAACCCGAGCGCGGGGGCGACGAGCCGTCGCACGCGGCTCGTCGAGGTGGCCGCGAGCGCCAGGCCGATCCCGGTCATCGCCGTGAAGACCGGGTGGGCGAACGGCGAGGCGATGCCGCGCAGGACGAACACCGTGCCGACGCCCACGTCGCCCTCGACCGCGCTCTCGCCGTAGTAGAGGATGTTCTCGGTGGTGGCGAACCCGAGCCCGACCATCGCGGCGTAGACGATCCCGTCGAGGACGCCGTCGAGCTCGCTGCGGCGCCAGCGGTAGACGCCCAGCAGCGCGGCCGCCTTCGACCCCTCCTCGACGATCGGGGCGGACACCGAGGCGCCGTAGATCTCGCCGACGTCCTGACCGAACTCGGCTCCGACGATCGCGCTCCCCACGCTGTTCACGATCAGCGCGATGAACGTGGCCGCCCCGGCCCCCCAGACGAACGCCGAGACCAGCAGGGCGCGCGGCTCGGGCTCGTAGCGGTCGATCCAGAGTGCGAGCAGCACGTAGATCGGCAGCGGGAGCAGCGCGAGAACGATCCCGACGACGAACCCGGCCGGCCCGACCAGCGCCAGCAGGGACAGGAGGGTGAGCGCCAGCAGCACGCCCATCGTGATGGCGAGCCCGCGGCGCGGACCCTGGGTGCGTCGTGCGCCGGGCGCCTCCACGCGCCCAGCCTAGGGCGGCGCTCGGAGCAGCACCGTCCACGGGCGCACGCTCGCGGTGCGCAGCACTTCCTCCGGCCACGGGTCCTCGGCCAGGCGGGCGCGCACCGTCTCCTCGTCGGGCGCGCGCACCACGAGCAGCACGTCGTCGCCGTCGCCCTCGCCCACCGGGCCGCCGAGCACCACGAAGCCGTCCGCGGCCAGCCCGTCCATGAACTCCGCGTGCTCGTCCCACCCGTCCTGCTCGCGCCGCGGCCGCGAGTGGTCCCAGGCGGGACCCTTCGCGCGTACGACTAGGAAGTAGCCGGCGCTGCGTATCGTCAGCCCGTCCGCTCGCGCAGGCGCTCGAGCGTCCCCTCGCGGCGCGCCTTGCGCAGGCCGCGCTTGGCCAGGAGGCCGTTGACGAGGAGGAGGAGCGTCTTGTTCGAGGGAGCGTTGAAGCCCTGCTCGGTGTGCGGGGCGTACAGCGCGCCGTCCGGCGACGCGGTGAGCCAGCCGGTGAACTGCCGGGTGGCGATCCCGCGCAGCTCCTCCTCGTAGTCGTGCACGACGAGGCCCGCCCGGCGCTCCCCGGGAGGGATCAGCCCGCCGGCAGCGCTCAGCGCGAGACCCTCCTCCGAGTCCTCCCCGAGCTGCACCGGCACGACCATCGGGTAGCCGTCGGCACCGCGGTGGGCGAGCAGCGCGAACCCGAGCTTGCGCGCCCTGCTCGCGGCGCGCGCGACGTCCACCCGCGGGCCCGTTCCCTTCTTGGGCGCCTTCTGGCTCGGCGGGCCCTCCTCGGGGAGCGGCTCGCCGACGACCTCCGGCGCCCCGGAGGCGTCCACCGCCGGCCAGCTCACCACCCGCCGCACGCGCACGTCCACCAGCACCCGGTCCTGGTAGTACTCGCGCAGCCAGCGGTCCCAGAGGACGCCCTGCTTGCGCTTGCCGAGGTAGCGCTCGGCGCGCGGCCCGATGTCGGTCTCCAGGAGGTCGGCGTCGGGCTCGAGCGTCACGTCGGCGTCGCCCTGGACGAGCACGTAGCCGTCGCCGTCGAAGAAGCCGTGCTTCCGGGTGTGGTAGGCGAGGGCCACGCGCGGGTTCTCGACCAGCCGCTCGAGCTTGCGGCCGAGCCCGAGCGAGGTGGTGAAGCCGACGGTCCCGCGCTCGCGGTCGCGCAGGCCGATCGGCGCCACGGCGGTCACGACGGAGCCGCCGGCCGGCGTCACGTAGGCGAGCCCGGCGGTGAGGTCGCCGTCGATGATGCGGTCGACGTGGTCGGGCCATGAGACCGGCACGGCGAGGGTGAGTATCTACGATCGGGGCGTGCCCCGCTCGCGCCTCCTCCCGGCGGCCGTCCTGGCGGCCGTCGCGCTCGCGCCGAGCGCCGCGGCGCCCACGCGCGTCTCGGAGTTCGTGGCCCACTGCTCGTTCAGCCACCGGGCGGCGGACGACCCGATCGTCCACCCCGGCCACCCCGGCGCCGCCCACAGCCACGACTTCTACGGCAACCGCTCGGTCGACGCCCACTCTACCCTCCGCAGCCTGCGGCGCGCGAGGACGACGTGCGACCCGCGCTCCGATCGCGCCGCCTACTGGTTCCCGACGCTCTACCTGAACGGCAAGCCGGTGAAGCCGCGGCGGGCGACCTTCTACTACGTCACCTCGCACGTGGACCCGGGCAGGGTGCGCTCGCTGCCGCAGGGCCTGCGGATCGTCGCCGGCGACGCGAGGGCGAGGCGCCCGGTCCACCCGATCGTGGCCGAGTGGGCCTGCCTGGGGGCGGAGGTGGACGCCAGCCCGCGGATGGTCACCTGCCCCGACGGCTCCGACCTCGAGCTGCACCTGCGCTTCCCCGACTGCTGGAACGGCCGCGACCTCGACAGCCGCGACCACAAGAGCCACATGGCCTACAGCCGCGCCGACGAGTGCCCGCGCAGCCACCCCGTGCCGGTGGCCGAGCTCAAGTTCAAGCTGCGCTACCCGATCGCGGGCGGGAAGGGCGTGCGGCTGTCGTCCGGGGCCGCGTACACGGCGCACGGCGATTTCATCAACGCCTGGGACCAGGACGAGCTGGCCGAGCGCGTTCGCAACTGCCTGCGCCGCGTGATCAAGTGCGGCACCGACGGGCGGCCGCTCGACTAGATCGGGGCCTCGCGGGCGCCGATGGCGTAGCCCACCACGTTGAAGACGAGGTGCACCGCCGAGACGGTCGCGAACGCGCCCGCGACCTCCCCCGCCGACGGCTTCCATAGCGGCCGCAGCGTGAGCGCCGAGGCCAGCGCGATGTCGCCCTGGTCGTACAGCGCGAACGCGGCCCCGATCGCCGCCCGGCGGCGCTGACCGGGGGCGATGCCGAGCTGGCGCTTCACGAAGCTGGTCGGCAGCTCGCCCGCCACCACCGCGAGGCCCAGCAGCGCGGCGTAGGCGGGCGCCGGGGTGGCGGCCAGCTCGTCCGGCAGGCGCTCGCGGAACCAGCGCACCCGCGACAGCGCCAGGGCCGAGGCCGTCCCGCCGCTGAACATGACGAGCGCGCCGCGCCAGGTCTTGTTGTCGCCGAGGAGGCGCCGGCCGCGCAGCGTGGCGCCGCCGTCGATCGGGCGGCGGAGGCCGGGGAGGAGGTCGTAGCGCAGGACCGGCGCGTGGGCGATCAGCGCGCCGG
>JALZEZ010000137.1 GCA_030861775.1 Actinomycetota bacterium | reverse complement strand
CGGCTGGGCGCTCGCGCGGGCCGGCCGCCCGGCCGAGGCGATCCGCTACGCGCGCGAGGCGATGCGGCTCGGAACGCCGGAGCCGATGTTCCTCTACCACGGCGGGATGGCCGCCGCCCAGGCGGGCCGGGACGCGCTGGCGCGGCGCTGGCTGGGGCGCCTGCTGCGCGAGAACGCGGGCTTCTCACCCCTCCACGAGCCCCGGGCCAGGCGGGCTCTCGCCGGCCTCGATACCCCCTAGCGATCCCTCGAGGGCCGCTGTGGGGAATAATCCCGCCCGTGCCAATCCAAGGCTGGTGTGGGCGCGCTTGAGCCGTGAGCTCTCCTTCGAGCTGACGGGGGGCCCCTACGCGGTCACCGCCGCGCGCCTCGCGCTCAACGACATCGACGAGTTGGTGGACGAGAGCGTCGCGTTCGACGTCCGCCTCCTGGTCAGCGAGCTCGTGACCAACAGCGTCCGGCACGCGCAGATCGGCCCCGAGGACTCGATCGAGCTCAGGGTGACGTTCGGCGACTCGAGCGTGCGGGTCGAGGTCATCGACAGCGGGCCCGGCTTCGAGCCGCCCGAGCACGACCCGACCGCGGAGCTCGCCCGCGACAGCGGCTGGGGGCTGTTCTTCGTCACCCAGCTCGCCGACCGCTGGGGCGTAGAGCGCGAGCAGGGTTGCGTCTGGTTCGAGATCGAGCGCGAGGACGGCGAGGCCCGCGGTCAGACCGCGGCTTGATGTAACTTACATACCTTCGGTACGCAACTTGGAGGTTGGGACATGACGGTCGAGGGCGACGGGTACGCGATCGCGAACCTGGACGAGATCGGGGAGGGGTACGGCTTCCGCAAGGTCCGGCGCGAGCTCGACGTGAAGGAGATGGGCGTGAACGCGATCGTGTTCCCGCCCGGCTACGAGGCCGGCTGGCACTACCACGAGCAGCAGGAGGAGATCTACTTCGTCCACCGCGGCTCGCTCGAGCTCGACTTCGGCGACGGGAAGACCCACCGGCTCGAGGAGGGCGGCTGCGCGCGCGTGGACGCCGCGACCGAGCGGCGCACGCGCAACCCCGGCGACACCGACGCCGTCGTACTCATCGTCGGCGCGAAGGGGGGCTACGTGGGGCGGGACGGAAGGCTGCCTGAGCGGGAGGAGAGCCGGTTCGGCTCGAACGCTCCGCCCGGCGAGGGCGGGTAGTGGGGCGGCGAGCCGGGGCTCGCTACCAGTCGCCGTCGGTCGTTTCGGGGTTTCCGCCAGACATGGTCACTCCATTCGGTCCTACCACCACAAACGCGAGAACCAACCTGGAGTTTCGGGGTTCTGTGTGATGTTCCTCTCAGCGCCGGACCGCGACCGCGTCCAGGCGCGCCGCGCCCCGGCTGAGCACCTTCACCCGGAGCGTGTGGACCCGCCGCCGGCTCAGCTTCCGTGAGGTGAACACCACCTGGCGCGCGGCCCGGTCGCCGCGCAGGTGGATGACCTTGCGGCGCCGGTCCACCTGCACCGCGAGCCGTCCGCCGTCCGGCGAGCGGGGCGCGATCAGCGCCACGCGCGCGCCCCGGTAGCGCATGCGCAGGGTGGCGTGGCGGGGGCCGGTGGCCACCCCGCGTCCGTAGGCGGTCCGGTCGCCGCTCCGGCGCCAGGCGCGCGAGCGGCGCAGCCGGCTGCTGCGGTCATCGAGCGGGATCACGGTGGTGTCGGTGGCGTACGAGCTGCGCCGCCCGTCGCGGCCCCGGGCGCGGACGCGGAAGGAGTAGGTCTCGCCCTGGCGCCCGCGGACGTAGGTCGAGCGCTTGAGCGTGCCCGCGAGCAGCCGCCGCCAGCGGCCCGCCCCGCGCCGCACCTCGAGGTCGTAGGCGCCGATGCCGGCCGGGCCGGTTGCGCTCCACCTGACCTTGAAGCGCGTCGAGCGCGACGTGTCGCTGGCGTAGGTGGGCGCGTCGATGCCGGCCAGCGGCGAGAGGCCCTCGGGCCCGGCGCCCGGGCCGATCCCGGGCACGCCGAAGTCGCCGCCCTGCTCGGAGAAGGTGGTCTCGCCCTCGCGCTGCGGGACGGCCACGCTGGCCAGGTGCCCCGGGTTCCCGGCCTCGTCCATGTGGAGCACGGCGAGCCGCGCGCGCCCGCGCGCGTCGTCCACCGTCAGCGACTGCGCCTTCCCCAGCGTGACGGCGTCGCCCTCGGCCACCCGCGTGCCCTGGCGCGGCGCGTCGAGGCCGCCGTTCGAGCCGAGCACGCGGAAGCGCTTCGAGTCGCCGCACAGCCAGTCGTCGCCGGGGGCGACCCAGCTAAGGACGATCCTCCCCTCGCGCCGGGTCGCGCTCAGCGCGCCCGGCGTCCCCGGCGGGCGCGAGTCGGTCCCGTAGGCGCTGGTCGAGAACTCGTCGTGGTGCGACGTCCACCACTCGTCGTTCGTGCCGCAGGCGGGCCGGTCGGTGTCCCAGAGGAACGCGTGGCCCTCGCGGGTGAGCGTGGTGACCTCGAGCTTCCCGTCGCCGTCCGCGTCGCCGAAGGCGGGCACGGTCATGATCCAGCCGCCGGTGAACTTCGGCCAGCCGGCCCCCTCGAGCCCTTGCGCGTTCATGCTGCGCAGCAGGTACAGGCCGGTGCCGACCACCAGCTCGTTGCCGGGTGCGTCCGAGACGTCGGCCGCCGCCGGGCTGGAGAGCAGCACGAAGTCCTCGGTGTTCTGCGGGTAGGCGGGCAGCGAGTCGCCGTTCTCGCCGTTCCAGGCCTGGAGCACGTGGTTGAACGGGAGGTTCTGTCCGACCAGCAGCAGGTTGGCCGCGCCCTGGAGCGTGAGCCCGGCCTTGGCCACCTCCGGCCCCGGGCTGACGGAGTCGACGTCGGCGACGATCGGGTTGTCGAACGCGTTCGCGATCAGGCTGCGGTCCTGGTGCTCGCCGCCGGGTGGCGTCGGAGTGAACTCGTGGATGGTCGCGCCGCTCTGGTCGCGCGCCGTGAGCGTGCCGGTGGCGATGTTGCCGATCACGTCGAGCTTGCCGTCGCCGGTCACGTCGCCGAGGGCGTGGTCCACGCCGGGGCCGACGAACGGGAGCACGTCCGGCAGCAGCGCGTTCGGCTCGATCGGCCAGCCGGGCAGGATCTTCCCGTCGCCGCCAACCGCGTACACGCGCCCGTTGGCGCCTCCCAGGCTCGGCGCGCCGGGCACCTCCGGGCCGCTGGTCACGCCCTCGACCTCGTTCGTGGCCACGACCAGCTCGGGCTTCTTGTCGCCGGTCAGGTCGCCCGCCGCGGCGGTGTTGATGCTCTCCGCCCCCGCCACCTGGGCGTCGGTCTCGCCGGGCTTCTTCAGGCGCAACGGGAACCCCGGCAGGGAGTCGCCCTCGCCGTCCCACGCGTACAGGCGCTGGTCCATGCCGGCGATGGCGATGTCGAGGCGGCCGTCGCCGTCGAGGTCGGTCAGCGTGGGCGAGGCGATGAAGCCGCGCTTGACGTGGTTGCGCTTGGTGCGCACGCCGGGCTCCGAGTGGGCCGGGTCGAGCCGCACCGGGAAGCCCTGGAGCTCGGACCCGTCGGCCCGCCAGCCGTACACGTGCTCGCCGGCCGAGACCACGATGTCCGCCTCGCCGTCGCCGTCCACGTCGCCGATCGCGGGCGTGCGCAGCACCTCGAGCGGGCGGCCGATCGCCCCGTGGGCGGGGGTGGTGTGGGCGTTCGCGTACGTGCGCGTGCGCACCGGGGCCCCGCCGTTGAAGCTCGGGAGCGGCGTGCCGTCCGCGCGGTAGACGGACAGCTCGCCGCTCGAGTCGGCCACGATCGTCTCCAGGCGGTTGTCGCCGTCGAGGTCGTACATGCGCGGCGAGGCCTCGCCGCCGGTGCCGATGTACTTCGACCAGCCCGGGCGGGCGGTCGTGTCGCGGTAGGCGAACAGCACCTTGCGGTCCTCGCCGCGGTTGCCGGCGCTGTCGGTCACCACTACGCGGACCGTGAAGGCGGGCTCGTTCGGGTCGCGGTCGCCGGGGCCCTTGCCGGGAGCGGTGGGATCGGGGGTCGAGCCGCCGGTGGCGGGCTGCGGCGGGTTGCACTCGGGCGCGGCGGTGGTGCTCGTGCGGGCGTCGAGCGCGGCGCGCACGGAGCTGAGGTCGATGGCCGCGAGGCTGCCGCTGCGCGGGGCGGCCCCGCTCCCCCCGGCGACCTTCCTGAAGTCCACCTCGCAGGGCTCGATGCCCGGGGCCCACTGGAGCTCCCAGTCGTAGCCGGACGCGCGCTCGGCGGAGATGCGGGCGCCGATCGAGACCGCCGGCGTGCGCTCGACGTTCAGCGGCATGAACCAGTCCGGCGAGTCGATCAGGACCTGCGGCGGGATCTTCCCCTGGTCGATCCGCTCGAGCGCGAGCGCCAGGTCGGCGCGGCCGTAGCCGAAGTGCTGGTCCCAGCCGCGCTGGGCGGGGTCCGGCACGCCGGTGCCGACGGTGTTCTCGGGCACGACGTCCTCGGCGGTCATCGTGAGGAGCTGCTTGATCTCGTTCGGCTGGAGCGCCGGGCTGAGGCTCTTCTTCCGCGCCATCGCGTGGATCAGGCCGGCGGCGCCCGCGGCCTGGCCGGTGGCGATCGAGCCGGTGACCGCCGGGAACATGATGTGCGCGTGCCCGCCGTACTGGGTCAGGCCCGAGTTCCGGAAGTAGGTCCCCACCGGGAAGTTCGAGACCAGGTTGATCCCGAACTGGCCGAAGAACTGGATCATCTCCTCCGGGTAGCCCTCGGTGCCCAGGCCCTCGGCGTCGGCCACCGTGCCGGACACGTAGAGCGACTCGTCGTAGAACGTGGGCATGTTGTGGTTGGCGCTGTTGATGTCCGAGGAGACGATCGCCAGGAAGGTGCCGCGGCGGTACGCGTAGTCGAAGGCGGCCTGGGCGTAGCGGGTGTTGTAGATGCCGCCGATCGCGCCCTCGACGACCTCGATGCCGTTGTCGGCGGCGTAGGTCACGGCCTCGGCGAAGTAGTTCGTGTCGGGCACGAACGAGTCCCAGTCGCGCAGCGGCACGATCTGGCAGCGCGGGCAGACGCCGAGGTCACCGCTGCCGTCGTTGCCCTCCCGCGCGGCCCCCTCCGCCTGGCCGGTGCCGTGGCCCTCGCCGGCCGAGTAGCTCGACGCGTCGAAGGGGTCGTTGTCGTCGTCGAAGAAGTCCCAGCCGGCGATGTCGTCGGCGAAGCCGTTGCCGTCGTCGTCCGTGCCGTCGCTGAAGGCCGCGATCAGGTCGCTGCCGTCGAGCATAGAGTCGGCGCTGTCGTGGCCGGAGGTCTTCGCGACCCGCGCGTCGTTCGCGAAGTCGTCCACGTTGAAGGCGCCGTCGCCGTTGCAGTCGTCGGCGCCGCACTGGCTCGCGTCGGCCTTGCGCGGGTCGGGCAGCTCGCCGCGGTTGAGCGCCACGCGCAGGCGCAGCTCGCGCGCGTCCCACTCGATGCCGGTGTCGATGATCGCGATGCGCACGGAGGGGTCGCCGGGCGTGCGCTTCCAGGCGCGGTCGGCGGAGACGCCGGCGACCTGGCCCAGGGGGTTCCGGCCGGCCAGCGTGTTCTGGGCCATCAGCCGCTGGACGTGCGGGTCGGTGGGGTTCTTGTAGGTGGCGGTGTGCTGCGTGGCGCCGGGCGCGAAGCCGAAGCGCGCGATCTCCTGCTCGAAGACGTTCGCGCAGTGCTGGCCGTCCTCGTCGTCGGTCTCGCAGCCGTCGAAGTTCGGGTCGTTGGGGGTGTTCACCCGCACGCTCTCGTCCGGGTTCGAGCCCGGCCAGTCGTGACTGGTGGCGAGCGCGGGCGCGGTGGCCAGCACGGCCAGCGCGGCCGCGGCCAGCACGGCCCGGATCGCTCCCCCTGTCATCGCGCAGTCCCCTTCAGCGCGCTGATGCTACGCGGCGCCGGACACGCGCGAGCCGCCCGGGCGCCAGGTGGCAGGCGTGCGGCGGCAGGCCACGCTCGCGCAGCTCGCGCTTGGTGGCCTGCACGTCGTAGTCGAGCGCGAGGAAGTCGGCCTCGCGGGACTCGGGGTCGAACACGAGCGCGCGGGCGACCGGCCTGCGCTCGCGCGACTGCCCAACGCTGCCCGCGTTCACCAGCCACCCCCCGCCCGGCGGGCGCATCGAGGCGGCGTGGTGGGTGTGGCCCAGCAGCAGCACCTTCGCCTCGGGGTCGCGCTCGTACATCGCCGCGAGCTGCCGGCCCGCCGCGGCCTCGTCGCGGATGTAGCGGGTGGGGTCGCCGATCGCCCCGTGGGTCATGAAGACGCCGTCGCCGGTGCGGAGCTCGAGCGGGAGCGCCGCGAGCCAGGCGCGGGTGGCGCCGGAGATGTTCTCGCGCGTCCACTCGATCGTCGTGCGGACGACGCCCCCGGTGCGCTCGATCGGCAGCTCGCCGATCGCCATCAGGTCGTGGTTGCCCGCCACCACCAGCGCGCCCGCCTCGGTCAGCAGCTCGACGCACTCGTCGGGGCGCGGGCCGTAGCCCACCACGTCGCCGGGGCAGAGGATCGTCTCGGCGCCGGCGGCGCGCACGGCGTCGAGGGCTGTGCGGAGGGCGTGGAGGTTGCCGTGTACGTCGCCGACTACGCCGTACCGCATCAGCGGGCGCCGGCGCGCGCCCTCAGGCGGCGGATGACCATCCCGCCCACGAACGGCATCGGGTCGTCCAGTGCCAGGTTGTGGCGCGTCTCGCAGCGCGCCTGCCATGCCGCCCAGCGCGCGAGCGAGGTGCCGTTCTCGCGCGCGGCGCGCAGGTCGTGCCAGGGGGGCGCGGACCAGCGCACGCCCGGCCGGACCGGGCCGACCGGCGGCCGCGGCAGGTCGAGCAGGTCGGCGTACACCACGGCCGGGATGTTGACGCCCGCGGCGGCGCCGGGCAGGTGCCAGAGGTTGAAGCGCGGGTTGGCCTCGAGCAGGCGCAGAGCGCCGTCGGGGGCGCGCTTGAAGTCGAGCTTGGCCACGCCGGTCAGCCCAAGCGTGCGCATGCACTCGCGGCCCAGCTCGCGGACGTCGCCGGCGTCGGTGATCTCGCAGGCCGTCGTCTCGCCGTACTCGCGCGGGTAGGTGCGCACCTTGCGGCCGGTGAACTCCGCGGCCACCTCGCCGCTCGGGTCGACGTAGCCGTGGTAGCTCTCGATGCGGTCCTCGCCCCCGGGTACGCACTCCTGCACGACCATGTCGACGCCCGCCTCGGCGAAGCGCGGCCACTCGCGCGCGAGCTCGTCGAGGGTGTGGATCTCCAGGGCCTTGGCGTGGCCGGCGAGCGGGCGCCACCAGTCGTCGCGGCGCGTGAGCGGCTTGACGATCAGCGGCGGCTCGAGGTCGAGCTCGGGCGGCTCGGGTTGCACGCCGGGCCAGAGCACGACCGAGCGCGGGATCGGCAGCCCGAGCTGCTTCGCGAGGACGATGAACTGGGTCTTGTCGAGGCACTGCTCGATCAGCTCGGCGTCGGCGATCGTGAACCGGAAGTGCTCGCGCAGGACGTCGCGGTGGCCGGAGACGAACGTCAGGTCGCCGTCGTGCTGGTAGAAGAGCGGCGGCGGCTCGGGCTGCTCGACGGCGAACGCGAGCAGGTTCTCGAGCACCGGCGCGGGGTCGCCCCAGTTGTCGGCCCACTCCACGCGGGCGCGCGTGAAGCGCGAGCGCGCGGGCGGCCAGCCCGGCCGTGTCATGCACGCCGACCGGATCCCGGCGAGCCCGAGAGCGCGCACGAGGTCCATGTCGCCCATGACGCAGGCGAGTGGGCGATCGCGTCCCTGCTTTGCCCCTGCCGTTAGGTAGAACATCCCCTCTAAGTAGAGGATGCCCGTATTCGACGGGTTGTCAACCGGTGAGCCAGACGCTGCTTGCGTTCGCCGCCCGCGCGGCCTGCCGCAGCGACTCGTTGTCGGCCGCCGTTAGTGGC
>JALZEZ010000396.1 GCA_030861775.1 Actinomycetota bacterium | reverse complement strand
GCGCTCCGCCTCGCGAGCCGGGGAGGGCTGGGGTTCGCCACCGAGGCCGCGCTCTCCGCCCTGAGGCGCCTCTCCGCGAAGCCGGGCGGGCCCGCGTCGCGCGCGGCCACCGCGGTCGCGCCCGGTGCGATCTTCGCGGGGCCGGAGGGTCCTCCGGGGACGTGGGCGGTCGCCGAGCTCCCCCGGGAGCGCACGGCCGGCCGCCTCAGCGGGCGGCTCGTCGCGCGGCACCCGGCGGCCGGGCGGCCGGCTCACGACGTGGTGCCCTACGACGACCTCCTGGCGATCGCGGACAGCCCCAGGGGAACCGTGCTCGGCCTGGACCGCCGCACCGGCGCCGTCGTGCGCACGGTCGAGCTTCCGGGCGATCACCAGTTCCCGCGCGGGATGCTGCGCCTCGACGACGGCCGGCTGGTCGTGGGCACCCAGGACCCGGCGGCGCTCACCGTGGTCGACCTGCACGAGGAGCGCGTCTGCGAGCGCCTTCTCCTTCCCGGCGACCGGGGCGAGTCGCCGTTCGCCATCACCCCCGTGCCGGCCTGCTTCGAGGACCCGGACGGTCGCCTCCCGGCGACGCGCGCCGGGTGGGGGATCGCCGGGGCGGACGCGTCCGCCGGCTGAACCCTCAGGGATGGCGCGTCGAGGCGAGCGATTCGTGGGCGAACCCCACGGCGGTCGCCACCTGCGACAGCGCGACCAGCGGCCCCAGGCGAGCGCAACCCATGGTCCGCGGGTAGCGAACGATCTGCGCGTAGAACGACAGGTCCTCGCGGTCCACGTCCGCGGCGCGCCGGCGGTACAGGGCGGCTCCGCGTCCGTACCTGTAGTGCCTCCCGCAGAACTCCCGGAGGTTGCGCGACGGGAAGTGACGCACGGTGGCCTCCGGCGACACCGCGAGCCTCCAACCCCGGGCGCGCAGGCGGTGGACGAGCTCGCGGTCCTCGCCGCCGGGGCGCGGGAACCCCTCGTCGAAGCCACCGACCGCGAGGAACGCCGAGCGCTCGACCGCGAGGTTGTTCGACATCCCGAACCGGACGTCGTCCTGTCGGTTGTAGTAGCGGAACAGGAACTCCGTCACGAGCTCGTCGGCGGTCGCGAACGGGTTGCCGGGCGCGCCGCTCGTCGAGGTCCCGACCGCCGCCACCGCGCCGGTCGACAGTGACTCCTCCAGCGCCCGCAGCCAGCCGGGCGCGGGCTCGCAGTCGTCGTCGGTGAATGCGACGTAACGCCCGCGGGCACGCCGAGCGCCGAGGTTCCGGGCACACGCCGGGCCCGCGTTCGGCTGCCGCTCGAGCGTCACCCGGACGTCGCCGGCCGCCTCCAGCGCCGCGTCGAGCGACTCGCCCCCGCCGTCGTCGACCACGATCGCCTCGAGCCCGTCCCGCGGATAGTCGAGCCGCCCGATCGCCGCAAGGCACCCGGCGAGCCGCTCCGGCCTGCGGAAGGTCGGGACCACGATGGAGAACGTCGGCTGCACCGGCAAGAGGTTCGCACGCTGACCCGCGGACCGGGGGGCAACACCGCATTCCCCCCGGTCGGGTGATGCGCATCCGGGGGGAGCGGGTTTCACTGGGACGGAGCGGCAGCACGCCGCCTGGCCTTTCAGACAGGGGAGAACCGGGATGGACTCGTCACGCAGCGCAGCGCACCCGCACGGCATCCAAACCCGGCGGCGCCTGCTGGCCGGCGGCGCGGCCGGAGTCGGGGCCGCGGGGGCGGGCCTGATCGCGGCGGGGGCCGCGAACGCCCAGGCTCCGCTGCCGCCGGACGACCGCTACGTCTTCCGCAATCGGATGCCGCTCAACGTCAAGGACTACGGCGCGGTCGGCGACGGGTCGGGGGACGACACCATCCCGATCCAGCAGGCGCTCGACGACGAGGTCGGCGGCGCGGTCTACCTGCCGCCCGGCGACTACTCGATCACCGGCCTCACGCTCCCCACGGACACGATGCTCTTCGGCGCGGGCTGGAACAGCCGGCTCGTGCTGTCCGACACGCCGGACTTCTACCCGCTCCACATCCCGCCCGGCGCCCACGACGTCCGGCTCTGGGACTTCGCGGTCGACGGCAACAAGGACGGCATCGCCGCGGCCCACTCGACCTGGAACCCGGACACCCTCAACGGCGGCCCCGCCTGCATCCTCATCGCCGACGGCAACACGAGCACGTGCCGGCGCATCTTCATCGACCGCCTGCGCGTGTACGACTCGTTCCGGCTCGGGCTCGTCCTCCAGTCGACCGAGGACGCGGCGATCAGGGACTGCCTCGTGCAGGAGCAGAACCGCGACGGGATCACCCTCTACTACAACTCGAAGAACGTCGCGATCCGCGGCAACCACATCACCGGCTGCGCCGACGACCACATCGGGATCAACTCCGAGAACGAGACGCCGTACGGGCACCTGTGCGAGGGCATCGTCGTCACGGACAACGTCATGTCCGGCCCCAGCCCGCGCAACAAGGGCCGCGGGATGACGATCCGCGGCGGCAAGGACATCGTGGTCGCGAACAACGTGTTCCGTGACCTCTCCCAATCCGCGATCTGGGTGACCGACTTCGCCACCACGCCGGCGACCGACATCCTCGTCGAGGGCAACTCGATCTACCGCCCGGGGCAGAACGGCACCGCCGACAAGATCGGGATCAACGTGGAGGTCACCGGGTCGCACGTCCGGCGAATCAATGTCGTCGGGAACACGATCCGGGCGACCCCCCAGATCGCGCTCCGCCTGAGAAACACCAAGTCCACCAAGGCCGACGACGACATGCGCGACGTCGTCGTGGCCCAGAACTCGATCGAGGACTCGGGCCAGGAGGGGATCGGGGTCGGAGAGAGCATCAACGACGTCCTGATCGATGGCAATCGCATCAAGGGCTCGACGCTCACCGGCATCAACTGCACGTCGCCCTCGAAGCGCGTCCACATCCGCGGGAACCTCGTCTACCGCGGGTCCGCGTCGGGCATCCGGATCTCGATCAACAACAGCGGCTCGTGCGAGGGCAACCAGGTCTACGACGACCGCGGCGGCTCGGCGACGCAGACCTACGGGATCCACCTGAACGCGCTCAGCGGCGTGTGGGCCTTCCGCGACAACACGGTCTGGGGCCACACGACGGCCGACTACGACCTCCACCAGGGGAGCCACAGCGCGAAGTTTGACGGGCCGTACCGGACGCTGTTCGGCACGACCGGCTGGAACCCCCCGCCGTTGCCGGACGGGGCCTCGACCACGACGACCGTGACCGTCACCGGTGCGAGCCTCGGCGATCCGTGCAGCGTCGGCCTCAGCACCGTCATCCCGGGCGGCATGCTGCTGACGGCCAACGTGACGGCGGCCAACACGGTCACGGTCACGCTCTTCAACAAGAGCGGGGGCGCGGTGGACGTGGTGGGAGGGACGGTCTGGGTCCACGCCCAGAAGCCGCCCCCGCTGCCGTAGGGCAAGTTTTCTACCAGGGGAGACCCGATGGACTCGACGCAATCTGCTTCCACGACGCAGGACAACGCGCAGACCAGGCGCCGCCTGCTGGCCGGCGGCGC
>JALZEZ010000136.1 GCA_030861775.1 Actinomycetota bacterium | reverse complement strand
TCCGTCAGCACGGTCTGCGACGGCGGATCCCGCTCGTCTCGAGGCGAACCCGGCAGCCTGTGCGGTCCTCGAAGCAGGTCGATGCGCGGGTGCAGGAACTTCTTGCGCAGGTCGGTCTGGCCGGGCAGGGCGAGAAATACCCCTACCAGCTCAGCGGCGGGATGCGCCGGCGACTCGCCTTCTTGGTCGCCGTCGCCGCCGAGCCCGAGTTGCTGCTCCTCGACGAGCCGTTCTCGGCCCTCGACGCTTTCACTCGCGCGAGCCTGCACGAGCATCTTCTGGGCCTGTGGGAGGAAACGCGCCCAACGGTCGTGCTCGTCACGCACGACGTGGTCGAGGCGCTGCTCTTGGCCGACCGCGTGGTGGTGCTCTCCCCCCGCCCGGCCCGGATCGTGACCACGCTGTGCGTGGACCTGCCGCGCCCGCGCGTGCGGCGCGAGCTGGTCGGCGAGCCGGCCTTCGCCGAGTTCGAGCGCCGCGCGCTGGAGGCGCTCGGGTGCTGAGGCGCTACGGCCCCACCGCGCTGCTGCTGGCCGCGTGCGTCGGCGCCTGGCAGGGCATCGCCAGCCTGTCGTCGGTCGACGACCTGACGCTTGCCTCGCCGGTCGAGACCGTGCGGGCGTTCGGCGACGACGGCGACCTGCTGCTCGACAACGCGCTGACCACGCTGGTCGAGGTCCTGCTCGGCCTGGCCATCGCCGTGGCGCTGGGCGCCGGGGCGGCCGTGGCCATGCACCTCAAGCGCCCGGTGCGCGAGGCCGCCTACCCCCTGCTGATCGCCTCGCAGGCCGTCCCGATCGTCGTGGTCGCCCCCCTCCTGATCCTCGCCTTCGACTACGGCATCGGGCCGAAGATCGCGATCGTCGCGCTGATCTGCTTCTTTCCCGTGACCGTGAACCTCCTCGACGGCCTCCGCTCGGTCGAGCCCGAGCTCCTGAAGCTGATGCGCTCGCTGGGCGCCTCGCGCGCCGCCACGCTGTGGAAGGTCGAGCTCCCCTCCTCCCTGCCGTTCCTCTTCAGCGGCCTGAAGATCGCCGCCACCGTGTCCGTGATCGGCGCGGTGTTCGGCGAGTGGGCCGGGGCGGACGAGGGGCTCGGGCGGCTGGTCCTGCTCGGGATCAACCAGCTCGAGACCCCGCGCGTGTACGCGGGCGTGGTGCTGCTGACGCTGATGGCGCTGGCGCTGTTCCTGCTCGTCGCCCTGGCCGAGCGAGCGGCCGTGCCGTGGAGCCGGCGCACGTGAGGGCCGCGCTCGCCCTGCTCGCGTGCGTCCTGGTCGCGGCCGTGGCCGGCTGCGGCGAGCGCGAGGAGTCCACCGGCGCCGGCTCGACCGAGAAGCTCACGCTGATGCTCGACTTCTTCCCGAACGCCGACCACACGCCGATCTACGCGGCCGAGGCGGGCGGCCACTACAAGGCGGTCGGGCTGGACGTGGAGGTGCGCGCGCCGTCGGACCCGGCCGCGCCGCTGCGCCAGGCCGCGGCGGGCCGCACCGACCTGGCCATCTCCTACACGCCCGAGGTCATGCGCGCGCGTGACAAGGGGGCGAAGGTGGTGGCGGTGGGCGCGCTCGTCCAGCGCCCGCTCACCTCGATCATCTCCCTCCCCCAGGCCAAGATCGCCGGGCCCAAGGACCTGCGCGGCAAGGAGGTCGGCACCGCGGGGATCGACTACCAGTCGGCCTTCCTCCAGGCGATCCTCGAGCAGGCCGGCGTGGACCCGGCCGAGGTCAAGGAGCGCAACGTCGGCTTCGACCTGACCCCGGCGCTGCTCACCAAGAAGGTCGACGCCACGCTCGGCGCGTTCTGGAACTACGAGGGCACCGACCTGCGGCTGAAGAAGCGCGACCCGCGGATCATCCGCGTGGACCAGGCCGGCGTGCCGCCCTACGACGAGCTGGTCTTCGTCGCCAGCGAGGAGACCGTCGAGGAGAAGGGCGACCAGATCCGCGGCTTCCTGGGTGCGCTGGCGCGCGGCGTGCGCGACCTGCGCTCCGACCCGGACAAGGGCCTCGACGCGCTGCTGCGCGCGAACCGCGACCTCGACCCGAAGCTCCAGCGCGAGGTCCTCGAGGTCACGCTGCCACTCCACTCGCCCCCGCCGGGCCGGCCGTTCGGCTGGCAGGAGCCGCGCGAGTGGACCGCGTTCGGCGACTTCATGCGCGACGCGGGCCTGATCGACCGCGGCGCCGCCGGCGCGTACACGAACGACCTGCTGCCGGGCTCCGGCCTCTAGCGGGTCAGCGCACCCGCACGGTCTGCCCCATCGTGGTGGGGTGGACCAGGCAGGTCAGGCGGTAGGTGCCGGGCACCTCGAACTTGAACTTGTGGCTCCCGATCGCCTGGCCCGAGTACAGCGACGAGAAGCCGCGCGGCCCGTTGGCCACGGTGACCGTGTGCGGCTTCGAGCCCTTGAACTCCCAGGTCAGCGTGTCGCCCACCTTCGCCTCGAGCTTCGGCGGCCGGAAGTAGTCGTCGGCGATCGTGATCGGCCCGCCGGCGAACGGCGCGAACGCGCCGGTCGGCTTGTCGAGCTGGGGCACCTTCAGGTCGTGGTTGGGCGTCTTGTCGTAGCGCGCGGGCCGGCGCAGCTCGCGGATGTCGCCCGGCAGCGGGTCGCACTCCCCCACGCCGTCGTCCTTCACGAGCTGGAGCACCCAGAACGCCATCGAGGCGACGTGCAGGTTGTGCCCGTCGTGCACCGCCCGTCTTCGCAGGACCTCGCCCTGCTGGACCGGGATGCCCTCGATGCTGCCGAACGTGCCGTTGGCGATCGGCCCGGGCTCGTGCAGGATCGGGCGGATCGTGTTGTAGATGTGCTTCGGGGTGCCGTGGTAGACGTTCGCGCTCAGCAGCGGGCGGTTGCAGGTGTCGCTGGCCAGCGTGTGGCGCTTGCCGCCGCCGTGCTGGTGCGAGGCCGCCAGCAGGATGCGCGCGTCGTAGGGCACGGTCCAGGTCGAGGTGTCCACGAAGTTGCCGCCCTTCGGCATGCCGCCGGGCACGTCGAAGGACATGCCGTTGCCGCGGCAGCCCATCACGGTGGGATGCACCGGGGTCCGCTCCCCCTCGGTGTAGAAGAGCTTCGTGCGCACGTAGACCTTCTTGGGGCGCTTGACGTGGTTCATCACCATCGCCACCAGCGTCCAGCTCGGCGCGGATCCGTCGGGCATGCGGTTCGTGATCCCGTACTTCTCGCGCACCGAGGCCGGGACGAGGTTGAAGTTGCCGTCGGGGTGCTCCTCGCCGCGCCCCGTGATGAAGCCGGAGCCGTTCCAGCAGCTCCCCGGTGAGTCGCCGGTGCGCCCGAAGGCGAAGTACAGGAGGTGGTGGATCATCATCCTCGCGTTCGACAGCGGCTTCGCGTCCGGGTCCTTGCTGTCGACCAGCACCATCTCCTTGATGCCGGTGACGTAGCCGGGCTTGTCCGGGGCCTCGACTCCGTTCGGCCGCAGGCGCAGGCTGTGCGTGTCGTGCACGTACGGCAGCGTCTGGAACGCGGGCGAGTAGAGGGTGAGCTCCTTCTCCTCGGCGGCGGCGCTCTGAGGGCCAAGCGCGCTGAGCAGAAGCAGCCCCACGATGAGTGTCAGGGCCTTGCGCATGCGAGTCGGGTGCCCGGCGCGAGTGCCGGGCCTCCTCGTCAGAGCGTAGCGCGCGCGGCTACCTGCGGCGACAGCGCAGGTTGAGCGAGACGGTCTGGCCGCGGTCCACCACGACCGTGCGCGTCTCGAGCGGCCTCGACACGCCGTCCTGCCAGCAGGTGAGCGTCCAGGACTCCTTGCGCGGCGGGACGACCGTGTCCGGCGTGCCGGTGAAGCGCTGCACGTTCAGCCTCCAGCCCTGGTCGAGCGCGAGGTAGTTCGTCACCCGCAGGACGTAGTCGCCGGGCCTGACGTCCTCGCCCTCGACCGTGATCTGCTCGAACAGGCCGGGGGGCTGGCCGGAGGTCTCGACCGACTCGAGCGTGCCGTCCGCGTTGCGGCGGAAGAGCTCGAGGTCGTAGTCGTCGGTGGCCCCGTCGAACTCGAGCGAGGCGACCAGGCGCTTGGTCCCCTCGGCCGCCGTGATCGTGAAGGCGCGGTCCTCGAACGTCGGGCGCGGGTCGTCCTCGGCCGGGACCGTGGACGACCGCGTCTCCACCTGGTTCGCGTAGTCGTCGCTGCGGTACGGCGTGTCCGCGATCTCGCCCGGGATCCGCCGCTCGACCGTGGAGAACGGCCGCGTGGACGGGTTCACGTGCCAGGCGACCTTGCCGTTGAACGGCACCCGCACCGACGTGTCGAGGAAGTCCGGGATCGGCGTGGAGCCGTGCTCGTTGACGCAGTACGGCAGCAGGCCGATGATCGGGTGCTCGTAGTTGAGCAGCGGCGCCTTGGCCTCCTCCTCGCAGTACGGGCTGGTCATCGTGTCGAACTCGCGCCTGAGCTGGAGCTTGCGGCCCGCGGGCGCCTTGACGTCGAGGACCGAGTGCAGCCGGCTGTCGGCGGCGGTCTCGGCGCCGATCATCAGCGCCTCGCGCAGGCCCTTGCCGTTGCCGGCGTACTTGCCGTTCCACTGCTCGACGAACCCGACCTCGTACGGCATGTGGAACTCGCCGTCCTTCGGCCCGATCTCGATCGTGTAGCCGAACGCGCCCTGCGCCGCGTAGTTCCAGTCCTCGGTCGTGCCGGCCGTGTCGTAGAGCTGGAAGCCGTACTGCGACGTGTAGCCGGCGGCCTCGCCCATCGCGTCGCCGACCTTCTTCAGCTCGGCCTCGTCGGGCGCGAAGCCCTGCTGGGACTGGCCCGGCGGGCGCAGCACGAGCGCGGCCACGTTGTGGAGCGTGATGAGGCTCGTCACGTGGCGGCGCTGCGAGTACTCGTGGACGGCGGTCGTCTCGGACTCCGACCACGGGCCGGGGCCGCGGTAGGTCTGGCTGGTGCGGTCGCCGTCCGAGCCGGGGCCGCCCCAGAGCTGGCCGTAGTTGCGGTTCGGGTCGACTCCGTACTGGAGCTTGCACGGCACGCCCGGGTTGTTCACGGCGCCGTTGCAGTTCTTGCGGCGGTAGGCGAACAGCCCGCCGGGCGGGGCGATCGCCTCCGCCAGCGAGAGCCGCACGTCGCAGGCGTCGCTGGAGGGGTCGAGCACCGGGGTGATCAGGCAGTCGGTGGGCAGGTCGTTGTCGTCCGGGCTCGGGTCGGGGGTGGGGTTGTCGAGGTTCGGGTTGAAGCCCAGGCCGTAGACCTGGTCCACGGGGTCGAGCGAGGTGCGCGAGTCGACGTAGCCGTCGGGGTTGATCAGCGGAACGACGACGACGCGGGCGCGCTTCAGGAGCGACGTGATGCGGTCGTCCTTGCCGTAGCCCTTGGCCAGCATCCAGGCGTACTCCATGGCGGCCTCGGCGGAGGGCCACTCGCGCGCGTGGTGGACCGCGACGAGCAGGAACACCGGGCGGCCGTCCTCGTCGGACTTGCGCACGTTCGCCGCGATCTCCACGCCGTCGAGCGGGCGCCCCTGGAACGACTTCCGCGGCAGCGTCATCGGCTTGACGATCGACGAGTAGCCCTCGGAGAGCTGCTTCAGCTCCTGCTGGATCTCCTCGTAGGTGCGGTAGGTCGAGCGGTTGCCACTCGGCAGGTTCGCGCCGCCGTCGAGCGCGAAGCGAGCGTCGGCCTGGCGGCCCTTCGCGTAGTGCGCGGTCAAGTCGGCGATGCGGGTCTCGAAGTGGAAGCCGTTCTTCGCCAGGAGGTCGCGCTGGGCGTCGCCCACGGCGATCACGTCGGCGTGGCCGTCCTGCGCCTCGTGGGTCACGTCCACGCCGAGGTCCTGGAGCCGGTCGTAGTCGCCGCGGTCCGCGACGTTCACCCGCAGCAGCGAGGCGGTGGGCGGCGCCTTCGGGCGCTCGAGGTCGGCCAGCACGACCAAGGCGCGGGCGGTGCGCGCGGAGCCGGAGCGGCGGCAGCCCTGGATGACGAGCGTCTGGCCGCTGCGCACCCACTCCTGGACGACCTCGCTCGAGCCGAAGGCGGCGGACGAGCTCAGGTAGCGGCCGGTGGCGCGGTCGTAGAGCGCGAGGTCCCAGTCGGAGCCGCGGGCGGCGGCGAGCCTGACCGTGACGTAGCCGGTCATCGGGGCCCTGTACGTGGCGGTGTCCACGCCGCGGGCACGGGTGGACGCGCGGCGGGCGCACTCGCGGCGCTTCGCGGCGGGCGCGCTCAGGGTGTGCTTGCTGGCCGGCAGGGTCCTGACGACCTCGTCGGCTTTGGCGCTCGCGCCGCTCGGGAGCGCGGCCGCGGCTGCGACCCCTCCGAGCGCGACCATCGCGCGCGTGCGTGTGAAGATCATGCCCCCCATCTGTGCGAGCCGGACGGGAGCATGCCCCGTCCGGGCTTCGGTCAAACCTCGCCCGCGACCGCGCAGGCGCTGGACGTGACGCGGTCCAGCAGCTCGGCCAGCTCCTCCGCCTCGTCGCCCGTGAGGAGGCTGGCGAAGCCGGCCTCGACCTCGCGCAGGTAGACCGGGCGCATCAGCTCCAGCGTCTCGGCCCCCGAGGGGGTGAGCGTGACGACGTAGCCGCGGCGGTCGGAGGGGCAGGCGTTGCGCTCGGCCAGCCCGGCCGCGGTGATCCGGTCGAGCAGGCGGGTCAGCCCGCTGGGGGTGAGGGCGACGGCGAAGCCGAGGTCGCGCGGCCGCAGGCCCTCGTCGGGGCCCTCCTCGAGCGCGCACAGCACGTCGTACCAGGCGAGCGGCGGGAGGTCGTCCGCGCGCAGAGCGTTCTCGAGCCGGTCCACCAGCGTGGTGCGGGAGCGCAGCAGCGAGCGCAGCGCGCGCAGCTTGGTGTCGGTCACCTCGGCCATGCCCTCATTGTATTCGCAATGGTTGACGAGTCAACAAATACTGCTACCGTAGTCGTTGCGCAGTCAACAACTGCGAACGCAACAAGGAGGCGCTTTCTCATGAGTACCGCAACCACCTCCGCCGCTCCCGCGGCGGTCACCTTCCCGGCCAGCACGTGGGCCGTGGACCCGATCCACTCCTCGATCGGCTTCGAGGTCAGGCACTTCGGCATCTCGACCTTCCGCGGCCGCTTCACCGGCTACGAGGGCACGATCGTGACCGGCGACGGGACGATCGAGCAGGTCGAGGGCCGCGTCCGGGTCGACAGCGTGGACGTGCGCGACGAGCAGCTCGCCGCCCACCTCCAGAGCCCGGACTTCCTCGACGCGGAGAGCCACCCGGAGATCGCGTTCGCGAGCACGGGCGTGCGCGAGCTCGGCGACGGCCGCTTCGAGCTGGCCGGCGAGTTGACCATCCGCGGCGTGACCCGCCCGGTCACGCTCGACGTGACCGCGGACGGCGCCGGCCCCGACCCGTACGGCGGGGAGCGGATCAGCCTGGCCGGCAGCGGCGCGATCGACCGCTTCGAGTACGGGGTCCCGTTCGACGCACGGACGCCGACCGGCGCGCTGGTCGCCGGCGAGCGGGTCCGGCTGGTGCTCTCGGTCGAGGCCGTGCGGGAGGCGTAGGGCGATGAGGATCCTCGCGATATCCGGCAGCCTGCGTGACGGCTCGTACAACACCGGGCTGCTCCGGGCCGCGCGGGACCTCGCCCCCGCCGGGGTGGAGGTCGAGCTCTGGGACGGGCTCGACTCCATCCCGGCCTTCTGCGTCGACCGCGAGGCCGACCCGCCCGCGGCGGTGGCCGACCTGGGCGCGCGCGTGCACGCGGCCGACGCCGTGCTGGTGGCCACGCCCGAGTACAACGGCTCGGCGCCGGGCGCGCTCAAGAACGCGCTCGACTGGGCCTCGCGGCCGGCCGGCGAGGCCGCGCTCGTGGCCAAGCCCGCGGCGGTGATCGGCGCCAGCAAGACCGCGTACGGGGCGAAGTGGGCGCAGGAGCAGATC
>JALZEZ010000395.1 GCA_030861775.1 Actinomycetota bacterium | reverse complement strand
CGCCCACGCCGCCCGGCGGCGGCCCCGCCGCGCCGCCCGGAGGCGTCCCGCCGGAGCAGCGGTACGCGCAGCAGCAACCGCCGCCGTGGCAGCAGCAGGGGCAGTACACGCAGCAGCAGCAGCAGCAGCAGTGGCCGCCCCCGCAGCAGTACGGCGGCTCGCCCTACGGCCAGCAGTCGCCCTGGGCCGCGACCTACTACTACTCGTACGCCGAGCCCAGCAACACCCCCGCGGTGGCCGGGTTCATCATGTCGATTGCGTCGATCGGCACGCTGGTGATGTTCTTCGGGCTGATCTCGCCGCTCACGCTCGGCGTCTCGATCGCCAGCACGATCGTGTCGCGCAACGGAGTACGCAAGGTCGAGAAGGGGGAGACGCGCAAGAACGGGGACCTGGCCAAGTGGGGCTACTGGCTGGGCATCGTCGGGATCGTCCTCTCGATCCTCGCCGCGGCCGCCTGGATCGCCCTGATCGCCTCCGATCCGGACATGTTCGACGACACCACGCCGCGCGATCGGGGCGAGCCGGTGAGCGCCGCGATCGCGCTCGTGGCAGGCGCCGCGAGGCTCCTCGGGGGCCTCTGACCCCTTCGGTATTCTCGCCGCTCCGATGGCGAACCCGTACATCAAGCGCTACGTGATGACCGCCGGCCCCACGCCGATCCCGCCGGCGGTCTCGAACGCGATGGCGGAGCCGATCCTCTACCACCGCGCCCCGGCCTTCGTGGAGGTCTACGCGCGCTGCCTGGAGCGCCTCAAGACCGTCTTCCAGACCGAGAACGAGGTCCTCACGTTCGCGGCCTCCGGCTCCGGCGCGATGGAGTCCGCGGTGGCCAACCTGGTGAAGCCCGGGGAGCCCGCGCTGGTCGCCTCGTGCGGCAAGTTCGGGGAGCGCTGGGGCGAGCTGTGCGACGACTTCGGGGCGAGCACGATCCACTGGGACGCCGGCTGGGGCAACAGGGTCGAGCCCGCCGAGCTCGAGCGCAAGCTGGCCGAGAACGAGGGCGTCGAGGTGGTCTTCACCACGCTCAGCGAGACGTCGACCGGCGTCGTCAACGACATCCAGGCCCTCACCGAGGTGGCCCACGCGGCGGGCGCGCTGATCGCCGTGGACGCGGTCTCCGGCCTCGGCGCCGTGCCGATCCCGCAGGACGAGTGGGGCGTCGACGTGGTCGTGTCCGGCTCGCAGAAGGCGCTGATGTGCCCGCCCGGGCTGGCCTTCGCCAGCGCGAACGAGGCCGCCCTCCAGCGCTCGGCCGAGATCCCCGGCCGGCGCCACTACTTCGACTGGCAGCGCACGCTGAAGGGCCAGCGCAAGGACCCGCCCGACAGCCCGTTCACCCCCGCCGTCACGCTGTTCATGGCGCTCGACGTGGCCCTCGGCCTGATCGAGGAGGAGGGGCTCGAGGAGATCTTCGAGCGCCACCGCCTGCTGGGCAGCGCCACCCGCGCCGCCGCCAAAGCGCTCGAGCTCGACCTGTACGGCCCCGAGGACGAGAACTCGAACGTCGTGACCGCGGTCAAGCTGCCCGAGGCGATCGACGGCGGCAAGGTGCCCAAGACGATGCGCGACCGCTACGGCATCACGATCGCCGGCGGCCAGGGCAAGCTCAAGGGCAAGATCGCGCGAATCGCGCACTGCGGCTACTTCGGCGCCTTCGACATCCTCACCACGCTCGCCGCCTTCGAGATGACGCTGCGCGAGCTGGGGCACGACCTCGAGCTGGGGACCGGCGTCGCGGCGGCACAGGGCGTCTTCCTCGAGGCCGGCGTGCCCGTCGCCGCGTGAACGACGCACCCCGCGTACTCGTCAAGGAGAAGATCGGCGAGTCCGGCATCGAGCTGCTGCGCGAGGCCGGCTTCCAGGTCGATCTCGGGGTGGACTGGGAGGACGGCCGGCTCGAGGAGCGGATCGGCGAGTACGACGGGATGCTCATCCGCTCCGCGACCAAGCTCACCGCCGACCTGATCGCCAAGGCCGACCGGCTGCGCGCGGTGGGCCGGGCCGGGGTGGGGGTGGACAACGTGGACGTGGACGCCGCCACCAAGCGCGGCATCGTCGTCGCGAACGCGCCGCAGTCGAACGTCATCACCGCCGCCGAGCACACGATGGCGCTGCTGCTCGCGCTGGCGCGCAACGTGCCGCAGGCACACGCCTCGCTCACGGACGGCCGCTGGGAGCGGTCCAAGCTCAGCGGCGTGGAGCTGTACGAGAAGACCCTCGGGGTGCTGGGCTTCGGCCGCATCGGCCAGCTCGTGGCCGAGCGCGCGCAGGGCTTCGGGATGCGCGTGATCGCGTTCGACCTGTACGTCTCCGAGGAGCGCTTCAAGGACATGGGCGTGCAGCGCGCCGCGACCTCCGACGAGCTCTACGCGGCCGCCGACTTCATCACGATCCACCTTCCGAAGACCCCCGAGACCGAGAACTGGCTCGACGCCGAGGCCTTCGCCAAGATGAAGGACGGCGTTCGCGTGCTGAACGTCGCCCGCGGCCCGCTGCTGGTCGACGAGGACCTCAGGGCCGCGCTCGACTCGGGCAAGGTCGCCGGCGCGGCGCTGGACGTCTTCCGCGAGGAGCCGGTCACCGACCACCCGCTGTTCGGCTACCCGAACGTGATCGTCACCCCGCACCTCGGCGCCTCGACCGCCGAGGCCACCGACCGGGCCGGCTACCAGGCGGCCGAGCAGGTGGTCGCCGCGCTCAGCGGCGGCGTGGTCACGAGCGCCGTGAACGTGCCCGCCGTCCGAGCCGAGGACATGGAGCACCTGGGGCCGTTCGTGCCGCTCTGCCTGGACCTCGGCCGCATCGCGACGGCGCTGGCCACCGGCACCTCGGTGGACGCGGTGGAGGTCGAGTTCCTCGGCACGGTGGGCGAGCGCGACACGCGCTTCCTGGCCGTGCAGGTGCTCAAGGGCGTGCTCGGCGGGCGCACCGAGGAGCCGGTCAACGACGTCAACGCTCCGACGCTGGCCGAGGAGCGCGGGATCGAGGTGGCCACCACGAACAGCGCCCACGCGCGCGACTTCACGGACCTGGTGCGGGTCACGGTCGTGAGCGGCGAGGCGCGCAGCCGGGTGGTGGGGACGACGGTGGGCAGCAAGCACCGGGCCCACCTGCTCGAGGCCTGGGGCTCGCGCTTCAACGTCCAGCTCGAGGAGCACCTGGCGGTGTTCCGCTACCTCGACCAGCCGGGGATGATCGGCCGCGTCGGCTCGGCCCTGGGCGAGCGCGGCGTGAACGTCGTGTCCGCCGCCGTGGGCCGCGGCGCCGAGGCTGACGAGGACGCCGTGATGGTGATCACGATCGACCGGCCGGTGCCGGAGGACGTGCTCGCGGCGATCGTCGCCTCCGACGGCTTCCACGACGCCCGCGCGGTCAGTCTCTAGAGGGCCACGCGGAGCCCCGCGCGGAAGGGGGGATTGCGGTCGGCGCCGGGCGGGCAGCCGGACAGGCTCAGGCTCACCGCGACCGCCACCGGCTCCGTGGGCGCGAGCGCACGGCGGCCCGCGCGGGTCAATGGCACGCTCATGCGCGTGGCCGCCCCCGGCTCCAGGT
>JALZEZ010000135.1:3654-7937 GCA_030861775.1 Actinomycetota bacterium | reverse complement strand
GCATCGCGTAACGCGGGAACCAGATAGACGAGCGTGCCCGGGTATTCGCGAAACAGCGGGGTGTTGAACAGCACGACGAGGTCGGCACTCGACGCCGACGCCGTCTGGTGAGTCGCCGCCCCGAACGACGAGCTCGCCGGCCAAGTACCGATGTCGACGATGTCGTCATCGACATCGCCCGTCGCGGCGTTGGCCCGATCCCAGAACGTGCGCACCGGCGTCCAGCCGGGGATCAATGGATAGTTGCGGAATCGCAGCTCGGCGACGACCTGCGCGTTCAGCCCAAGCAGGAACGTGTCGACGAAGGCGGGGTTGGTGGTCAGAGCGACGACGGTGTCCGCGGGCAGCGTGCCCGCGCCGGGCAGGAGCCACTCGGGGGCGTTGTCACGCAGGAATCGCCAGGCCGGGAGGTCGAGATCGGGAGTCAGCTCCACTGGGGACGTTGGATCCGCGTCGACCGACCCGACCGCGTCGATCACGCCGTCGAGCACGCGGTCGACCATTGTCGGGCGGGCTACGGTCGGATCGAAGGCCGTCGCGATCTCGGTACTCGCCCTGTCGATGTCGAACGCCGTCGCGACCGGCTCCTCCGGACGCCGCACGACCATCGCACCGAGCGCGGCTAGATCCTCGGAGTCCGGCTCGGCGTCGAGCGCCGCGGCGATCAGCGCCTCGTCCTGGGCCCGGAGGTCCTGCTCGTCGTCGCCCGCGGCCCCGCCCGCCCCGGCGGAGCCGCCGTCGTCCGGCTCCGGCGGCGCCAGCTCGTGCTCGCGCTTGAAGCCGACGAGCTCGCTCACGCTCACGTCGAGCTGGTGGGCGATCCAGGCGTCGGTGCGGCCCTGCTGGACCCAGCTCCGGATCTGGTTCAACTGCGGTTTCAGCGAGCGGCGCGCCACGGGCGCGGAACCCTACCAATGGGGTTGGCCCCGCCGCATGGGGGTTGCGCCAGGACGTACAATCGCCAAATTCGGGGAAAGGATTCCTTGAGTTCCGAAGAACGTCCTCTTCACAAGCGACCGGGCCGGCGGTTAGGGTTGCCCGGAGGCGCCATGCTGGTCCTAACTCGTAAGAGCAATCAAAGCATCATGATCGGTGACGACATCGAGGTGTCCGTCCTCGCGATCATGGGCGAGAAGGTCAGGATCGGCATCGAGGCCCCCCGGTCGGTCCCGGTCTTCCGCAAGGAGGTCTACCTCGAGATCCAGCAGGACTCGAGCAAGCCCGAGGAAGACCGCAAGGCCGTCGACGCCGCTTTGGGCGAGCTCCAGTCGCAGGAGCCCGCCAAGTCGAAGCAGAGCGGCGCCCAGTAGCCCGCCGCGCCGGCGGCGCGGCTAGCCGAACCAGAGCGCCAGCATCCTGAACATCACGACCGTGACCAGCACGGTCGTGCCCAGGATCGCCAGCATCAGCACGGCGAAGCGCATCGTGCCGCTGCGCCGCACGCGCTCCGCCCGCCGCTTGCGCGAGCGCACCGCCGCCTCGCGCCGCAGGCGCTCGCGCTGCGCGCGCTCCTCGGCGGTCTCCTCGTGGAAGGCCGCCTCGAACTGCGCGAGCGATTGCCGCATCCGCATGCGAGGAAGCCTATCCCCCGGCGCGTCCCCCTAAACGGGGACTACGACGCGCCGACCGCCGTCTCGGCGTCCTTGTACACCCCCACGAAGCGCGTGTAGTTGTCGCCGATCTGCTTCGCCGCGGTCTCGCGGTCCAGCGACCCGTCGAGGAAGCTCTTGAGCGCGTCGCCCCAGATCGAGCGCCCGATCGCGAACCCGACGAACCCGTCCACCGGCGCCGCCTGGGTCAGCCAGTGGTCGACCTTCTCGTCGTTCGCCCCGCGGCCGAGCAGCACGCAGACGACCCCGTCGCGCCCGTCGCGGCGCGTGGTCTGGGCGAGCATCTCGCAGTCGGAGCGCTCGTCCACGCCCTCGATCTTCCAGACGTCGACCTCGATGCCGTGGTCCTGGATCTCCTCGATCGCGCGGCGCATCAGGTCCGGCCGCAGCTCGGCGTCGTAGCGGTCGCTGTCGCCGCCGACCGACTCGAGCTGGGCGTCCTCGGCCGGCACGAGCAGCTCGAAGAGGAACTTCCGGTCGTTCTCGTGGAGCCAGTCGGAGAGCCGCTTCAGCCGGTCGAGCTGGCGCTTGTTCATCTCGGCGTCGCCGTCCGGGTTGTAGCGGACGAGCACCTTGGCGAAGTCCGGGTCGAACCTCTCGATGTGGTCGCCGAACTCGTCGTCGTACTGGAAGTCGAACTCGTTCTGGCCGCTCTTCTCGACCGGCATGGCCAGCTTGAAGCCGCGGCTCTGGGCCTGCTCGGGCACGCTGCCGCCGAACTGCTCGTCCACGAGCGCGCCGGTCACGGCCGGGTCGATGTCGCCCTCGGCGGCCGCCAGAAGGCCCTCGAAGATCAGGTGCTTGGCGTCGGCGATCTTCTCGGTCTCCTCCGGGCTCGGCTCGCCCTCGATCCCGAACCACTTCTTCTGGAACGACCCGCGGTGGTCGAACGCGAGGATGAACAGCTTGCCGTCGTAGCCGAGTGCCATGTGTCTCCGTTACCTGCCTTCGTCGTTTGCGCGGGTGAGGATACTCCCGCCCGACCGGCCCGCCGCCTACCATGCCGCCGGATGGAGCACCGGTTCACCGGCCCGAGTTACACGCTCGGGATCGAGGAGGAGCTCATGATCGTCGACCACGAGACGCTCGAGCTCCAGAACTCGATCGAGACCATGCTCGAGGCGATGCCCCAGGCCGAGGGCCAGGTGAAGCCGGAGCTGATGGAGTCCGTCTGCGAGATCGCCACGACCCCCTGCCGCAACACGCGCGAGGCCGGGGCCCAGCTCCGCGACCTCCGCCGCCTGACCCAGCGGACGGCCGGCGAGAACGGCCTCGCGATCGGATCCGCGGGCACCCACCCGTTCGCCATGTGGGAGGACCAGCGCATCGTGGCCCGCCCGCGCTACCGCGACCTGGTCGCCGCGCTGCGGTTCGTCGCCCGCCAGGAGCTGATCTTCGGCGTTCACGTGCACGTGGGGGTGGACGACCCCGACAAGGCCGTCCACATCGCCAACGGCATGCGCGTGCACGTGCCGCTCCTGCTCGCCCTCTCGGCCAACTCCCCCTTCTGGCGCGCGGACGCGACCGGCCTGCTCTCCACCCGCACCCCGATCTTCCGGGCCTTCCCGCGCGTGGGCATCCCGCCGCGCTACGACGACTTCGAGGACTACTCGCGGCGGGTGGCCTTCATGGTCGACAGCGGGGCGATCGAGGACTACACCTACCTCTGGTACGACGTCCGTCCGCACCCGAACTTCGGCACCGTCGAGATCCGGGTGATGGACGCCCAGACCCGGCTCGAGCACACCCTCGGGCTCGCGGCGCTCGTGCAGGCGCTGGTCAAGGAGCTGGCCGAGCACTTCGACTCCGGGCAGGAGCTCTCCAAGTACCCGTACGAGATGCTCGACGAGAATAAGTGGCTGGCCGCCCGCCACGGGCTCGACGGCGAGCTGGTGGACCTCCCGAGCAAGCAGCGGGTACCGACCAAGGAGCTGGTGCGCCGCGTGGTGGATCGCGTGCGCGGCCACTCCGAGGAGCTCGGCTCGGCCGACGACCTCAGGGCCATCGACGACCTCCTCCAGCGCGGCAACGGGGCCGCGCGCCAGATCGTGGTCTTCGAGGCCAACCACGACCTCCGCGAGGTGATGGGGGAGATCGTGGCCGCCACCGCGGCCTGAGCCACCCCGGCCGCGGCCGCGGCGGGGGTATCCTCGACCTGTGAGCGAGGCGGACCTCTTCGTCGTCTGCAAGAGCTGCGGGTCGGAGGTCAGCCCGTACGTCACGGAGTGCCCGTACTGCGGCAACCGGGTCCGCAAGCGGGCCCCGAAGATCGACCGCGGCGAGGACGAGGAGGCGCGGCCGCGGCGCCGCCGGCGCGCCAAGCCGCCGAAGCTGCCGAAGCTCCGCTCGGACGAGATCCCCGGGATCGCGCCCGAGACCCGGCCGTACGCCACCGTCCTGCTGATCGGGATCTCGCTGCTGGCCCTGCTCGTGCTGGCCAGCGGCAGGGTCTCGCTCACCGACCTGGGCGGCATCTACGGCCCGCTCGACGGCGAGTGGTGGCGGATCGCCGCCTACCCGTTCGTCTTCGACAACGCGGGCACGACCTTCGTCGCGCTGGTCGCGGTCGGCATATTCGGCACGCTGCTCGAGCGCCGCTTCGGCTGGTTCGCCGTGATCGCGATCTTCCTCGCGGCCGGTGCGGCGGGCGCCGCCGCGGCGGTGGCGGCGGAC
>JALZEZ010000135.1:0-3644 GCA_030861775.1 Actinomycetota bacterium | reverse complement strand
GCGGGCGGCGCCCTGACCGAGGTGCTCGAGGTCTATCCCGCGCTCAGCGCGAACGGCGCGGCGCTGGGGCTGCTCACGGCCTGGTACGTGGACGACCGCCTGGCCCTGCGCCGCGGGGACGACCGCGGCAACGACCTGCTGGGCGTGGCGGTGATCTTCGTGGTGCTGGCGCTGGTGCCGCTGGCCGACGAGACCGCCTCCTGGGCGGCCGGGCTCGCCGGCGCTGCCGCCGGGGCCGTGCTCGGGACGCTCATCTCGCCGTTCCGGCGCTAGACGACCACGATCCCTTCACCCGCGCGAAGCGTGCCGATCCGGACGCCCGGCCCCTCCCGTGCGGAGATGAGCAGGCCGCCGCTCGTCATCGCATCGCACAGCAGCCACCGCCGCGACTCCGGCACGTCGTCCGCCCAGGCCACGTGCGGCTCCACCCAGGCGCGGTTGCGGCGCGTGCCGCCGGCGATCGGCGGCTCCGGCCCGTCCAGCAGCTCGAGCACTCCGTCGATGGCGGGCACCGCGTCCGCCGATACCTCCGCGGACACGCCGCTCGCCACGCACATCTCGTGGAGATGCCCTAGCAACCCGAAGCCGGTGACGTCCGTGGCGGCCGAGGCCCCCGCCTCGAGCGCCGCGCGCGAGGCGTCGCGGTTGAGCTCGGTCATCACGGCGACGGCGGCGGCGAGGGCGTCGCCCCTACCCCGCTTCAGTGCCGTCGTCGCAACCCCGGCGCCGACTGGCTTCGTCAGGAACAACGAGTCACCGGCGCGCGCGGTGGAGTTGCGAAGGATGTGAGACGGGTGCACCGTGCCGGTCACGGCCAGCCCGTACTTCGGCTCCCGGTCGTCGATCGAGTGCCCGCCGGCGATCGCCACGCCGGCCGCCGCCGCCGCGTCGCCGCCCCCGCGCAGGATCTCGCGCAGCGGCTCCTCCCCGAGCTCCTCCAGCGAGTAGGCGACCAGGTTCAGCGCCACCAGCGGCGTGCCGCCCATCGCGTACACGTCGGACAGCGCGTTGGTGGCGGCGATCCGCCCGAAGTCGTACGGGTCGTCCACGATCGGCGTGAAGAAGTCGGTGGTGGTCACGAGCGCCAGGTCGTCGGACAGCCGGTACACGGCGGCGTCGTCGGCGTCCTCGCTGCCGACCAGCAGCGCCGGGTCGCCGCTGCGGGGGAGCTGAGCGAGCAGCGGATGCAGCGCGGCGGGGTCGAGCTTGCAGGCGCAGCCCGCGCCGTGTGAGAGCTCGGTCAGCCGCGGCACCGGCCTATTATCCGGCTCGTGCCGGAGCGCCGACTGAGTGACGCCGCCGTGGACGCGGCGGTCCAGGCGCTCGGCGAGGATCCGGAGCGCTTCCGCGAGGCGGAGGCGCGCGTGACGCGGGTGGCGCCCCAGCTCCAGCGCATCCTCAATCAGGCGCTTCAGGAGGGCGGCTGGTTCGGCGAGGCGCACGAGGCCGAGCTGCTGAGGGCCGCGACGGAGCCCGACCAGGACGCGCGGCTCAGCGCCGTCCGCACGCTCGTGGCGGACGAGACCCGCATGGGAATGATGATCGGCGTGGCCGTGGGCTGGGAGCTGGCCCGCGAGCTCGAACCACTGACACAGGAGGACTGAACCAATGGACATCCGATTCCTCGGGCACGCCTGCTTCGAGCTCAGCGACGGGAGCACGCGCGTGCTGGTGGACCCGTTCCTCACGGGCAACCCGAAGGCCGCCGTCGAGGCCGGCGACGTCGACCCCACCCACATCTTCCTCACCCACGGCCACGCCGACCACATCGGCGACACCGTGGACATCGCCAAGCGGACGGGCGCCCAGGTCGTGGCGATCGTCGAGCTGGCGAACGAGATCGGCGATTCCGGGGTGGAGAACGTGGCCGACCCGAACATCGGCGGCACGGTCGAGTTCGAGGGCGGCTGGGTGCGGCTCACGCCGGCCTGGCACACCGCGGTCTCCCCGAACGGCACGCCGCACACGCCCGCCGGCCTCGTGATCAACCTCGGCGGCAGGACCGTCTACCACCTGGGCGATACGGGGCTGTTCTCGGACCTCGCGCTGCCCGGCAGGCGCGACCAGATCGACGTCGCGCTCGTGTGCATCGGCGGCCACTACACGATGGATCGCCACGACGCGGTGGTCGCGGCGGACCTGGTCGGCGCGAAGCAGGTCATCCCCTGCCACTACGACACGTTCCCGCCGATCGAGACCGACGCCGAGGCGTTCAAGTCGGACGTCGAGTCGCGCACGTCGTCGGAGGTCGTGGTGCTCGAACCGGGCGCGACCCACTCCGTGTGACGTTAGACTGGCCAGCCAGCCAGTTCGCGCCGAACCGAGGAGGGCCAGAGCCGTGAGCGACACCGTCACCAGCCGCATCGAGAGGGACGACTTCCAGGCGACGAGCGACCCTGCGGTGCAGACGGCGGCGGACACGGGCGAGGCCAACCTCCTCACCTACGAGGAGCTCTACCGGCTGTGGGAACGGCAGCAGTGGAGCGTCCACGTGATCGACTTCACCCAGGACCGCAAGGACTGGTGGGAGCGGATCCCCGCCGAGGAGCGCTTCCAGCGCATGTACGGCCTGTCGTCGTTCTTCATAGGCGAGCAGAAGGTGGCCGACGAGCTGGGGCCGATGATGCGCGCCGCTCCCACCGAGCAGATGCGCATCTTCCTCTGCACGCAGATCGCCGACGAGGCGCGCCACGTCGAGTTCTTCAACCGCTTCTACTCGGAGGTGGGGGTGCTCGAGGCGGACGACCTGCGCGGCCGGCTCGAGGAGACCAGCGAGCACGTGAACCCCGAGTTCAACGTGCTCTTCGACGAGATGCTCCGGCCGCGCGTCGATCGCCTGGCCGCGAAGCCCGAGGACCTCGAGCTGCTCGTCGAGACGATCACGCTCTACCACATGATCCTCGAGGGCATGCTCGCCCTTACCGGCCAGCACTTCATCATCCAGTACAACGAGGACAACGGGACGCTGCCGGGCTTCGTCGAGGGGTTCAACAACGTGGCCCGCGACGAGCACCGCCACGTGGCCTTCGGGGCGCGCTTCCTGCGCGACATGGCCACCGCCGACAGCCGCTACGGCGACGCGATCCAGCGCACGCTTGCCGAGGTCGCGCCGATCGCCGAGGGCGTGCTCCAGCCCAAGTGGGCGAAGGAGGGCGACCTGCTGTTCGGGGTGCCGCTCGAGGAGACGCGCGCGTTCGCCATGAAGGCGCTCGAGCGGCGCCTCAAGGTGATCGGGCTGGCGCCCGTCGCGAGCTAGTTCCCGCCGCCCGCGGCGGACTCGCCGGCCGCGGGAGCGGGCTGCGGGCCGCCGGGCGCGGAGCTGCGCTCGCCGGGCGGCGCGCTCGCGGGCGGGGTGGAGGGGCTCGAGTTGCTCGAGCCCCCGCCGGCCCCGTCGGTGTAGGGGCTCTCGCCGGGGGTCAGCACGATGGTCGAGCCGTCCTCCTGGGTGTCGTCCTCGGCGGGCGGCGTGCTGGAGCTGTCGGTGGGCGCGGTGGTGGTCGTCGTCGAGCTCGCCGGGGTGGGCTCCGCGATCGGCGTGGCGGCCACGACCGTCTCGGGCTCGGTGGACGCCGGCTCGACCGCCACCTTCGCGGTCGGGGCCGGGCCGTCGGCCACGGCAACGGCCACCGGGCGTGGGGCCGCGG
>JALZEZ010000134.1 GCA_030861775.1 Actinomycetota bacterium | reverse complement strand
GGGCTGGCCGGCGCGGGGGGCGCCCTGCGCTCGCGCGGCGTGGGCGGGGGTGTCTATCTGGAGGCGATCGCGCGGGCGCTGCGGCCGCTGTCGCGGGCGGACGCGCGGGAGGCGTTCCTCCAGACCTTGCGCTCGGTGATCGACGTGAAGGGACAGCGAGTGAGCGCGCGCGACCGGCTGTACCTGCTCGACTCCGTGCCCACGCTGGTGGTGTGGGGGGAGCGCGACAACACGATCCCGCTCGCGCACGGGTGGGAGACGCACCGGGCGGTGCCGCACAGCCGCTTCGAGACCCTGCCGAAGGCGGCGCACTTCCCGCACCTTGAGGACCCCGAGGGCCTGGCGGCCGTGCTGCGCGACTTCCTCGAGACGACCGATCCGGCGCCGATCGAGGACGGCGACTGGGGCGGGATCATCGCCCGGCGGGCGCCGGCCGTGCGCGTAGCGCAGCGAACCTGAAAAAGGGGTCTGACCCCTTTTTAACGCTCCTGTAACAGTCGGCGGCGGCGGCTTAGACTCGGCCGCGGAGCGGCAGGGGTCTGGTGGCCCATCCGGTCTTCAAAACCGGCAGGGCGGGGCAGCCCCCCGCTTGGATGGTTCGATTCCATCGCCGCTCCGTGGCGCTAGGGCAGCACGCGGCGCGCGAAGACCTGCTCGGCATCGTCGTGTGGGCCGTCGCTGAGCCGGTCGTGCACCTTCGATCCGAACGCGACGACGCGTCCGTCGGCCGAGAGCCTCGCCGCGTAGCCGCGCATGCTCGCGCCCCTGCGCCCGGACTCGCGGCTGGCCAGGTCCAGGCGGCCGCGGCGGCGGTCGAAGAGCCACGCGTAGCCGATCCCCCTGAGCGAGCGGCCCGTGGCGGAGAAGGCCACGTACCGCCCGTTCGCCGAGATCGTCGGCCGCTCTCCGCGCCTTACGACCGGGCGGCGGCTGACAAGCCGCAGCGAGCGCTTCCTCGCGTCGTAGATCGACATGCCTCGGTAGGGCACCTCGATCACGACCCAGCGGCCCGTCGCGGAGATCGACGGCACCGTCTTCTGGTCCAACCCGTCGCGGTTCAGCCGGTAGATCACCCGCTGCCGGCCGGTGCGCAGGTCGTGCAGGTGGACACGGAACCGGTACGCCTCGGAGCAGCAGGGGTCGTAGCTCTCCGTGCTCGTCACGACCGCGTAGCGCCCGTTCGCCGACAGGCTCGCCGACCAGAAGGTCCAATTGCGGGACCTGACCGGCCCGAGGCGGACGGTGCGCTGCTCACGGGTGTCGCGGAGGAAGACGCCGCGCCGCGGCGAGGGGTCCAGGTTCTCCGCGTGCGACTGGAACAGGACGTAGCGACCGTCGGCGGAGACCGAGGGTGCGAACGAGTGACCGCTCCCCGGCGCACCGTCGGCGCCGTTCGCACGGCTCACCAGGCTCGTCGCGCCCGTCATCCGGTCGCGCAGCACCACCTGTTCGATCCCGTCCTGCACGACGTCGTAAGCGACGAAGCGCCCGTCGTGCGAGATGGACGGGGAGAACGCGTCGTTCGCGACCACGGAGGTCGTTCCCGCGTCGAGGTCGCGCAGGTAGACCGCCCGTCGCGTCGCGTCGGTGACGCCCGGGGCCAGGTTCGTCGACTCCGCCGTGAAGACGACGAAGCGCCCATTCCCGGAGAGTTCGACGTCGAGCGGCGGGTTGCCGTGGTGCGGCGCGCCCCCGTCGCCGGCGTTCTGGCGGCTCGCGAGCACGGTCTCGTAGGGCTCGAGCGCCGCCGCGGGCGCGCACACGGCGACCACCAGCGCGACCGCGAGGGCGGCGACGGCCAGGCGAACGACGTCCACGCGCCGCTTTTACCCGGGCGCGGCATGCGCGCAGGTGCGCCTATGAGCGTCGACGCGCCAACTCCCCGACCCTGTCGATTTCCGCTCCGCCCGCTCGACGTGTAGGTAGTCAGGGCAACTACCACCGAAGGAGCTGGGAAATGCGAGTCATGGTTCTGGTCAAGGGCGACGAGCGGTACGAGCAGGGGCAGATGCCCGCCACCGACGAGCTGGACGCGATGGGCAAGTTCAACGAGGAGCTCGTGAAGGCCGGCGTGATGCTGGCCGGCGAGGGACTCCACCCGACCTCGCGGGCCAAGCGCGTCAGGTTCAACGGCCCCAGCGAGCGCAAGGTCATCGACGGGCCGTTCACCGAGACCAAGGAGCTGCTGGCCGGCTACTGGCTGTGGCAGGTCAAGGACATGGACGAGGCCGTCGAGTGGCTCAAGCGCGCCCCCTTCCAGGAGGGCGACGTGGACCTGCGCCCGGTCTTCGAGGAGGACGACTTCGGCGAGGAGCTCACGCCGGAGCTGCGCGAGCGCGAGCGGCGCCTGCGCGAGCAGACCGAGCAGAACCAGTAGGACGTGACCCGTTCCGACGTCAAGCGCACGATCGACGCCATCTGGCGGATCGAGTCGGCTCGGATCGTCGCCGGGACGGCGGGGATCGTGCGCGACGTCGGGGTCGCGGAGGACATCGCCCAGGAGGCGTTCGTCGCGGCGCTCGAGCAGTGGCCCGAGTCGGGCGTGCCGGACAAGCCGGGCGCCTGGCTGATGAGCACCGCGAAGCACCGGGCCATCGACCGCGTGCGACGGGACACCGTGCACGACCGCAAGACGGGCGAGCTGGCCCGCGAGATGGAGCGCCGCGGCGAGGGCGAGCGGCCCGACCTGGAGGCGGCCATGGACCAGCCGATCGAGGACGACCTGCTGCGGCTCGTCTTCACCACCTGCCACCCCGTTCTCTCCGTCGAGGCGCGGGTGGCGCTCACGCTGCGCCTCCTCGGCGGCCTCACGACCGCCGAGATCGCGCGCGCCTACCTCGTGGCCGAGCCCACCATCGCCCAGCGGATCGTCCGGGCCAAGAAGACGCTGGCGGCGGCGCACGTGCCGTTCGAGGTCCCCGCGCGCGACGAGCTGCCGCAACGGCTCGGCTCCGTGCTCGAGGCCATCTACCTCGTCTTCAACGAGGGCTACTCGCCCTCCGCCGGCGAGACCTGGGTGCGCACCGAGCTGCTCGAGGAGGCGCTGCGGCTGGGCCGGATCCTGGCCGCGCTGATGCCGCAGGAGCCCGAGGTCCACGGGCTGCTCGCGCTGATGGAGCTCCAGGCCTCGCGCGCGCGGGCGCGCGTGGGACCCGGCGGCGAGCCCATCCTGCTCGCCGACCAGGACCGCTCACGCTGGGACTACATGCTCGTGACCCGCGGGCTGGCCGCGCTCGAGCGGGCCACCAGCCTGAAGGCTCCGCTCGGCCCCTACACGCTCCAGGCCGCCATCGCCGCCTGCCACGCCCGGGCACGCGTGGCCGAGGACACCGACTGGAGGCAGATCGTCGCCCTCTACGACGCCCTCGCGGAGCTGACCGGCTCGCCGGTCGTCGAGCTCAACCGCGCGGTGGCGGTGGGGATGGCCTTCGGCCCCGCGGCGGGCCTCGAGCTGGTGGACCGGCTCGCCTCCGATCGCGCGCTGCGCGACTACCACCGCCTGCCGGCCGTCCGCGCCCACCTGCTGGCCGAGCTGGGCCGCACGGACGAGGCGCGCGCGGAGTTCGAGCTGGCCGCCTCGCTCACGGACAACGCCCGCGAGCGCGAGCTGCTGCTCAGGCGCGCCGCGCCGGAGCGCGGGTAGCCGCCGATCGAGAGCGCCGCCGTCCGTAGGGGGCGAGAATCGACTGCCCGCGACTTCACCATGAGTGAAGGTCCGCGACATGATCCGGCTCGTCGAGGCGTACGGCTGGCGACTTGATCGCCAACGAGGAAGCCACCGCATCTACCGGCACCCGGACAGGCCGGGTATCGTGACGATCGCCGGCAAGCCCGGCGAGGACATACCCACGGGAACGCACGGCAACATCCTGCGCCAGGCGGGCCTGAAAGGACGGAGGCGATGAGCGAGTACCTCGTCATCTACGAGCGCAGCAAGACCGGGTGGGGCGCGTACTGCCCGGATCTTCCGGGTCTTGGTGTCGCCGGCGGCACCCGCGACGAGGCCGAGCACCTCATCAGCGAGGGAGTGGCCCTTCACATCGAGGCGCTCCGCGAACAGGGCGAGCCGATCCCGCAGCCGGTATCCGTCGCCGGCACGGTCGGCGTGTAGCACCCGACCCGTAGGAGGACTCGTCCACCCCCGGCGTGAACCGCCAGCTCCGCGTGCAGCGCGGGCTCACCGCCCTCGCCTCCGTCGTCCTGATCGCGGGCGTCGTCCAGATACTCCTCGTACTGCTCTAGACGCCAGGACCGCCGCCAGGGCGAGCATCAGCGCGACCCCGGCCGCTCCGCCGTCACGGTCAGCGCTTCTTGCTGCGCCCAGCCCCCGCGCGCGAGGCCGCGGCCTTGCCCGCGTCCTTCGCCGCCGAGCCCGCCTTCTTGGCCGCCGACCCCACGCTCTTGGCCGCCGAGCCCGCCGCCTTCTTCGCCTCGGTCACGCCGGCCGCGGCGGACTTCGCCTGCCGCGTCGAGGCCGCCTTCTTGCCGGTGCTCTTGGAGCGCGACTTCTGCGTGTTGCGCTCGCGGGTGGCCGCGGCCTTCTTCCCCGCGGCCTTCCGATCCGCCTTCGCCTGCGCCATCCGCCTCTCCTCCTCTGGCTTGCCGGGCGCGGGACGCTACACCCCGCGGCGGCGATCAGGCGGGAACGGCCACCGGCGCCAGCGAGACGGGGATCCCGTTCAGCACGGCGTTGCCGGAGAGGGGATCGAGCAGCAGCTCGTCGGCGAGGACGTTCGAGTTCGCCCCCGGGTGCGCCGCGGCGACCTCCATGCGGACGCCGTCCACGTCGTGCCCCCAGCCGTGCGGGATGCTCACCACGCCGGGCATCATCTCGTCGGTCACCTCCACGGGGACCTCGATCTCCCCCGTGCGCGCGCTCACGCGCACCGGCTCCCCGTCGGCCAGCCCGAGCCGCGCCGCGTCCTCGGGGTTCACGAGCGCCGTGCAGCGGTCCTTCCCGCGCACCAGCGGCTCGATGTTGTGCATCCACGAGTTGTTCGAGCGGAGCTGGCGGCGGCCGATCAGCACCATCGTCCCGTTGGAGCCGCGCTCGAGGGCGCCCCGCAGCCGCTCCACGTCCGCGACGAGCGGCTCCGGCGCGAGCTCGATGCGCCCGCTGGCGGTGCGCAGCACCTCCGGGACGCGCGGCTCGAGCGGCCCCAGGTCGATGCCGTGCGGCGCCGTCTCGAGGTCGGCAAGGGTGAGGTCGTATGGCCCCGCGCGCAGCATCAGGTCGAGCAGCCGCTCGGGGCCCACCCGGTCGCCGGCCTCGCTCACGTCGACCCCGCTGCGGCGGGCCACCTCGGCGGCCACGAAGTCGTCGATCGCGCCGATGTCCGCGTCCGGCCCCTGCCCGGTCACGATCCCCACCATCCGGAGCAGGATCTCCCACTCGCCCGGCGTGCCGGGGTCCGGCGGGAGCACCGGCGCGGAGTAGTTGGCCACGTTGCGCACGGCGAGCTGGTAGAGCGCCAGGTCGTAGTGCGAGCGCTGGAGCGGCGACGGGCCCGGCAGGATCACGTCGGCGTGGCGGGTCGTCTCGTTCACGTAGACGTCGATCGAGACCATGAAGTCGAGCTCGTCCAGGGCGCGCGCGAGCCGCCCCGCGTTCGGCGTGCTCACGGCCGGGTTGCCGGCCATCGTGATCAGCGCGCGCACCTGGCCCTCGCCGGGTGTGTCGATCTCCTCCGCCAGGCAGGCGGCCGGCAGCTCGCCGAACAGCTCGGGCAGCCCCCGCACGCGGCTGGCCCAGCGGCCCGGCGTGAATCCGCGGCCGCGGCCGGGCGGGCCCTGCGTGTTGCTGGCCCCGGCCGCCGCGCGCGCGAACATCGCGCCGCCGGGACGGTCGAGGTTGCCAGTCAGGACGTTCAGCACGTCCACCAGCCAGCTCGCCAGCGTGCCGAACTCCTGGGTGCAGGTGCCCATCCGCCCGTAGACGGCCGCGGTGGGGGCGGCGGCCAGCTCGCGGGCCATGCGGCGGATCTCCGGCTCGGCGATCCCGCACGCGGCGGCCACGCGGTCCGGCGGGAACCCGAGCGCCAGCTCCTTCACGCGCTCGATGCCCTCGACGTGCTCGGCCAGCGGGCCGGGGTCGGCCAGCCCCTCCTCGACCAGCACGTTCACGAGCGCGAACAGCAGGAGCGCGTCGGTGCCGGGCCGGATGAAGTGGTGCTCGTCGGCGTGCTCGGCGGTCCGGCTGCGGCGCGGGTCGATCACCACGACCTTGCCGCCGCGCTCGCGGATCCGGCGCAGGCGGCCGCGCATGTCGGGCGCGGTCATGAGGCTGCCGTTCGACGCGAGCGGGTTGGCCCCGAGCATCAGCAGGTGGTCGGTGCGGTCGAGGTCCGGGACCGGCACGGAGAGCGCGCCACCGAACATGAACGCCGACGACACCTGCTTCGGCATCTGGTCGACCGTGCTCGCCGTGTAGACGTTCTTCGTCCCGAGCGACTTCAGCAGCGCCCGGCCGTACAGGACGAACGAGAGGTTGTGGGCGGCCGGGTTGCCGACGTACGCCGCCACCGCGTCACGGCCGTGCTCCTCGAGCAGCGGCGGGAGGCGGCGGTCGATCTCCGCGAACGCCTCGTCCCAGGTCGCCTCGACCAGCTCGCCGCCGCGGCGGACCAGCGGGGTCCTGAGCCGGTCCGGGTCCTCGTGCAGCGCGCGCAGGCTGCCGCCCTTGGGGCAGATGAAGCCGTGCGAGAAGACGTCGTCGCCGTCGCCGCGTATCCGGCTGATCCCGCCGTTGACGCTTATCTCCAGCCCGCAGGTGGCCTCGCACAGCGGGCAGGTCGCGTACGCCTTGCGTGTCGCGGTCATCCCCGCGCGGGAGACTACCGGTCGCCGTTGCGGCGTGGCGTGTCTGCGCTCACACTGCCCGCGCGCGTGAGCTCGATCTCGCGCACCACCGAGGCGGCGATGTCCCGCAGCAGCCCGAGCTGGTGCCGCGTCCAGTGCCGCGGGTGGTCGTCGATCGTGCACAGGGTGCCGAGCGCATGGCCGGCGCTGTCGATCAGCGGCACGCCGGCGTAGGCGATGATGTTCATGTCGCGTATCGCGAGGTTGCTCCGCAGCACCGGGTGCTCGCGCGCGTCGCTGACCACCAGCGGCTCGCGCGACGCGACCGCGTGCTGGCAGAACGAGTGGCTGAGCGGCGACTCGCGCTCGCCGAGCCACGGCTCGGGCAGGCCGAGGCAGCTCTTGAAGTACTGGCGGTCCTCGTCCACCAGCGAGACGAGCGCCACCGGCGCGTCGAGCGCCTCCGAGGCGATCCGCGCGTGGCGGTCGAAGGCCTCGTCGCGCGACGAGTCGAGCAGGCCGGTGTCGCGGAGCGCGCGCAGGCGGTCGGCGTCGCGCACGGCCGCCAGCACGTCCGGCGGCGGCATCGCCGCGTCCTCCTCGCGCGTGGGCACGCCCGAGATGCGCTCGAGCGCCTCCTCGATGTTGGCCTCCCCGCGCCGGCCCATCAGATAGGCGACGCGGAGGACCGTCGCGTCGCGCACGAACTGCGCCGCGCTCACCCCCGCGGCCGCGGACTCCTGCTCCAGGAGCGCCCAGAGGTCGTCGGAGAACCGCACGGTGGTGGCGCGCATGGCCATGGTGGGAGTCTAAGCGATACCGCCTTCGCTGTCGATTTCGGTGTCGCCGCGCCATGTTGGCGTCAGGCGATGTCGGAAGCGCTATCGCTGCGCTACTCTCGCGCCTTGGAAGCGGAAGCGGAAGCGGCAGCGGGAGTGACCATGGACGAGCGGGGCATGGCGATGAGCCTGGCGGAGGCGTACGAGCGGCACGCGGAGAGCGTCCGGAGGGCCGCCTACTCGGTGGTCAACGACCCCTCGCTGGCGGAGGACGTCACGCAGGACGTCTTCCTGGCGCTCTGGGTGCGTCCCGACCGCTACGACCCCGACCGGGGCACCTTCGAGCGCCTCCTGCGCGTGATGGCGCGGAGC
>JALZEZ010000020.1 GCA_030861775.1 Actinomycetota bacterium | reverse complement strand
GGCGCCGGCGACGCGGCGCGCTCGCCGGCCGCTACCGCTGACTCCTCGCGGGCGGCCGCCGCCTCGGCGCTGGCCACCACGCCGGGCGACCATTCCTCGATCTCGGTGTTCGCGTGCCGCTCGATCGCCTCCAGGTCGCGGCGCTGCTTCGGCGTGATCAGCGTGATGGCGCGGCCGGAGCGGCCCACCCGGCCGGTGCGGCCGATGCGGTGGACGTAGATGTCGGGCGAGTTCGGGATGTCGTAGTTGACGACGTGCGAGACGCCCTTGATGTCGAGCCCGCGGGCGGCCACGTCGGTGGCGACCAGGAGCCGCTCGCGCCCGCCCTTGAAGGCGATCATCACGCCGTCGCGCTGGCCCTGCGACATGTCGCCGTGCAGGGCCTTGACCCGGATGCCGGCGTCGTCCAGCCGCCGGGCCAGCCGGTCGGCGCCGATCTTGGTGCGCACGAAGATGATCGCCTGGTCGGGCCGCTCGGCCTTGAGCACGCGGGCCAGGGCGTCCGGCTTGTCGCGGTCCGAGGCCTCGACGTAGAACTGCTCGACCGTGTCGATCGTGAGCTGGGCGGCGCGGACCTTGATCGTGATCGGGTCGAACATCCGCTTCTCGGCGAGCTTCTTGATGGCCGGCGGCATGGTGGCGCTGAACAGCGCCGTCTGGCGACCGCTCGGGCAGCGGCCCAGGATCGTCTCGACGTCCTCCAAGAAGCCGAGGTCGAGCATCTCGTCGGCCTCGTCGAGGACCACGTAGCGGGCCTCGGTGAGGAACAGGTAGTGGCGGTTGATCATGTCCATCACCCGGCCCACCGTCCCCACCACGACCTGGGCACCCTGCTTGAGGAACGAGGCCTGGTCGCGGATCGGCGCGCCGCCGAACACGGCCACCACCTCGACCCCCTTGCGCTCGCCGTACGCGCGCAGCGCCTGGGTCACCTGGATGCAGAGCTCGCGCGTGGGAGTGAGGACCAGGGCCTGGACCTCGGGCAGCTCCGGATCCACGTACTCGAGCAGCGGCAGGCCGAACGCGGCGGTCTTGCCGGTGCCGGTCTGGGCCTGCCCGATCACATCGTGGCCGGCGAGCAGCTCGGGGATCGCCTGCTCCTGGATCGGAGTCGCGCGCTCGTAGCCGAGGTGGGCGAGCGCGTCGAGGAACGGCTGCGAGAGACCGAGGTCGGCGAACTTCGTCACGCAGGGAGGTTAGGCACCCGGATCCAGCACGAGCTTTCCGGTGGTCCGGCGGCCGACCAGGTCCTCGTGCGCGCGGCGCACCTCGGACAGCGGGTAGGTGCCGCCGACGAGCGCCTTCAGCTCGCCGCGGCGCGCTCGCTCGAACAGGTCGGCGAGCGGCTCGCGGAGCGTCTCCGGGCGCTCCAGGCAGTGCATCAGCCAGAAGCCGATCACCGAGCGGCTGCCGCGCAGCAGGCGGCCGGTGCGGACCTCGTTCTGCTCGCGGCTGGAGATGCCGTAGACGACCAGGCGGCCGAACGGGGCGAGGGCCTCGAAGCTGGCGTCGAAGACGCGACCGCCGGAGGTCTCGAGGATCACGTCGAGGGGGTTGCCGCCGTTGGCATCGATCAGGGCGGCGGTGAGGTCCTCGACGTCGGGGTCGATCGCCGTGTCCGCGCCCAGCTCGAGCGCCTTCGCCCGGCGCTCCTCGGAGCCGGCCGTGGCGATCACCCGCCCCGCCCCCATCGGCTTCGCGAGCTGCGTGGCCAGGCTGCCTACGCCGCCCGCCGCCGAGTGCACCACCACGCTCTCGCCCTCCTGCACGCGCGCGCAGGTGCGGTGGAGGTGCCAGGCGGTGAGGCCCTGGATGAGCAGGGCGAGCGCGAGGTCGTCCTCCACGCCCTCGGGGAGCGGGAAGGTGCTGTTCAGCGGAGCGGTGGCGTACTCGGCGTAGCCGCCCGCCCCGCCGGTCATGGCGACCACGCGGGTGCCGGGGGCGATGGGGCCGGCCTCGACGGTGCCCACCACCTCGTTGCCCGGTATCAGGGGGAGCCCGAAGCGGCGCACGTACGCGTTCTCGCGCTGGTGGGTGTCGGCGAAGTTGACCCCCGCGCGACTGACGCGGATCAGGACCTCGTCGTCGCCGGGCTCGGGGACCTCGAGGTCCACGAGCTCGAGGACCTCCGGACCGCCGAAGTCGCTGATCTGGACCGCGCGCATGCGGTCCGGCAGCTTACGGGCGGGCGGGCTTCCTGAGCACGATGCCGGTCACGAGCAGCACCACGCCGCAGGCCAGGATCGGCATCGGGTTCTGCCCCGTGCGGGGAAGGGCTCGGGCCCTGGCGGGGGGCTGGTCCGCGGGCGGGTTGCCGCCACCGCCGCCTCCGCCGGAGCCGCCCTCGGGCTCGTCGGGCTCCTGCTCCTCCTCCTCCGGGATCTCCTCGCCGAGCTCCTCGTCGTCGCCCTCCTGCTCCTGGGGCGTCGTCTCCGGCGTGGTGGGGTCCTGCGGCGGGTCCTGGGCGGGGGCCGGCGCCGCGAGCAGCGCGAGCATCGCCAGCATGAGCGTGAGCGACCGGAGCAGTGCGTTCATCGGCGTGTTCAGCTTCCGGGCATGGAAGCTATCTCCTGCCGGGCTCAGCCGCCGCAGCGGCGGAAGCTCAGCTTCAGCAGGCGCGAGCGCTGCTTGCTGCCACTGATGAAGTACATCCGCGCGCGGAGCTCGTGCTTGCCGACCGAGAGGGCGCTCGGGCGGACGCTGACCCAGTAGCGGCCCTTCCAGTCGGCCACCCGGGTGGACTTCACCTTGCGGCCGTCCATGTAGAAGACGACCCGGCGGACGATGTCGCCGCGGACGAAGGCCCGGAAGCTGCGGCGGGCGCAGGTGTCCAGGGCGCCGACGCTCGTCTCGATCTTGGTCGACACCGCCATCTTCAGGCAGGGCTCGATCTCGAAGGTGAGCGTCTTCGGGGCGCGGCCGGCACGCTTGAAGTACACGCGTGCGCGGACCTCGTGGACGCCGGGGGTGAGCTTGCGGCGGTCGGTGCGCAGGGAGAAGCGGCCCTCGCTGTCGGGGCGGGTGACCGTGGCCTTGCGCTTGCCGTCCAGGTAGAAGACGACGCGGGCGATGCCCTTGCCGCGCACCCAGGTCACGACCGGGCGGTTGAGGCAGGCCTCCTCGGTGGACGGAGCCGGGGTGGTCCCGCCCTCGGGCGGGGCGGGCGCCGGCGGATCGACGGTCGGGGGCGGCGTGGGGGCCGGCTTGCGGGTCGTCGTGAAGGTGCAGACCACGTCGTCGCCGGGGGCGATCGTCACGGTGCCGTTCGGGGCCGGGACCGTTGGGCCGTTCCCGCCAGCCGCACGGCACTCGAGCTTCGACTCGTAGTCGTCGTGGTTCGTGCCATCGGCGCCCGTCTGGCTCACGGCGTAGTCGCCGGGGGCGAGCAGCTTGGTGCCGGTCGTGTCGCCGTTGCCCGCGCGCGGCTTCTCGGTGTTGCCCTCGATCTTGAGGTCGAAGCGGCCGCCGTCGCCCGCCGGGTCGAGCACCTCGCGGATCTCGAGCCGGCCGGCCGGGTAGGCGCCGAAGTCGAGGTTGCCGGGGGTGTCGCCCGAGCCGGGGGTCAGCGTGTACTCGCAGGTGGCCGGGAAGGTGCAGGTCCAGCCGGTGCGCGGCTCGACGGTGAGCTCGTACTCGACGCCCGGCCTGAGGCCCGGGAACTCGTAGCGGCCGTCGCCGTCGGTCGTGGTGGTCACGTCGTCGGAGTCGTCGTCCGGGGTGCCCGGGTCGAGCGTGATGGTCCAGCCGCCGGGGGTCGGCTCGTCCGGGTCGCGGTCGCCGTCGCGGTCCTTGTCCTCGAAGTAGGTGCCGCCGAGCGTGACCTCCCGCCAGCTCCCGAAGTCGCGACCGGTCTCCTCGTCGCCGGAGACGAGCGTGAAGTCGTACACGCAGCCACCGGCCGGGAAGGAGCAGTGCCAGGTGGAGTCGGGGAGGACCTCGCGCACGGTGTAGCCGCCGGGCTCGAGGCCCGTGAACGACCAGGCGCCGTTCGAGTCCGAGGTGGTGGTGGGATCGCCCGCGCTGAGGTCGCCGGAGTTGTCCGCGTCGATGTAGACGGTGCGGTTCGGGATCGTCTGGTCGCCGGCCTCGCGGATGCCGTCGGCGTCCTCGTCCTCGAAGGTCTCGCCGGCGATCGAGGCCTTGCGGTAGGCGCCGAAGTCGCGGTTGGCGAGGGTGCCGTCGCCGGACTGGGTGGGGACGCTGTACTCGCAGCTCGCGCCGGGCTCGGAGCAGGTCCAGCCGCTCTCGCCCTCGTTGTAGACGCGGTAGGTGGTGCCCGGGGTCAGGTTCGCGAAGGAGTAGGTGCCGTCGGCCGCGGTGGTCGTCGAGTCGTCGTCGCTCGCGTCCGACGGGGTGCCCGGGTCGAGCTTGATCGCCTTGCCGGAGAGCGCCGGCTCGCCGCTGTCGCGGTCGCCGTCGGCGTTCAGGTCCTCGTACTTCTCACCGGCGATGGCCACGTCGCGCCAGGCGCCGAAGTCGCGGCTGGCGAGGGTGCCGTCGCCCGAAGCGGTCGGGACCGAGTACTCGCACGGGGTCCCCGGCTCGGAGCACGTCCAGCCGCTCTCGCTCTCGTCGTAGACCCGGTAGGTGGTGCCGGGGGTCAGGTTGGCGAAGCTGTAGGTGCCGTCGCCCGCCGTGGTGGTGGAGTCGTCATCGCTCGCGTCGCTCGGGGTGCCGGGGTCGAGCTTGATCGCCTTGCCGGAGAGGGTGGGCTCGCCGGAGTCGCGGTCGCCGTCGGCGTTGAGGTCCTCGTACTTGGTGCCCGCGATCGATACGTCGCGCCAGGCGCCGAAGTCGCGGCCACCGAGGGTGCCGTCGCCCGAGGCCGTCGGGACGGCGTACTCGCACGGGGTGCCGGGCTCGCTGCAGGTCCAGCCCGCCTCGCCCTCGTCGTAGACGCGGTAGATGGTGCCCGGAGTCAGGTTGGCGAAGCTGTAGGTGCCGCCGGCGGCGGTGGTCGTCGAGTCGTCGTCGCTTGAATCGCTCGGCGTCCCCGGATCGAGCGTGATCGTCCGCCCGCCCAAAGCCGGCTCGCCGGAGTCGCGGTCGCCGTCGGCGTTCAGGTCCTCGTACTTCTCGCCGGCGATCGTGACCTCGCGGTAGTTGCCGTAGTTGCCGGTGAGGCTCGTGTTGGACTCGTTCAGGAACGACCGGGTGCAGTCGGTGCCGCCCGTGCCGTTGCCGGGTTCCGAGCAGATCCAGCCCGAGCCGATCGCGGCGGCGGTCGGCTCCTCGCGCACGGCGTGAGTCTGGCCGTCAGGCGTGATGCCGGTGATCGAGTAGACACCGGAGTCCGCGCCCACGGTGGCCGACACGTCGGCGGGCTCACCGGCGTCGAACTCACCGTCGTCGTTGAGGTCGAGCCAGACCCGCCAGCCGTTGCGGTATGGCTCGCCGGAGTCGCGGTCGCCGTCGGCGTTCAGGTCCTCGTAGACGCGGCCGGAGATCTGCGCGTCGCGGTAGGCGCCGAAGTCGTTCCCCCCGAGCGTGCCGTCGCCGGACGCGGTCGGGACGCTGTACTCGCAGCTCGCGCCCGGCTCGGAGCATGTCCAGCCGCTCTCCCCCTCGTCGTAGACGCGGTAGGTGTTGCCGGGGGTCAGGTTCGTAAAGGAGTAGGTGCCATCGGCCACCGTCGTGGTCGAGTCGTCGTCGCTCGCGTCGCTCGGGGTTCCGGGGTCGAGCTTGATCGTCTTGCCCGAGAGGGCGGGCTCGCCCGCGTCGCGGTCGCCGTCGGCGTTCAGGTCCTCGTACTTCTCGCCGGCGATGGCGATGTCGCGCCAGGCGCCGAAGTCGCGGCTGCCGAGCGTGCCGTCGCCGCTCTCCGTGGGGACCGAGTACTCGCACGGGATACCCGGCTCGGAGCAGGTCCAGCCGGCCTCGCCCTCGTCGTAGACGCGGTAGGTCGTGCCGGGGGTCAGGTTCGCGAAGGAGTAGGTGCCGTCGGCCGCCGTGGTGGTGGAGTCGTCGTCGCTCGCGTCCGACGGGGTGCCGGGGTCGAGCTTGATCGTCTTGCCGGAGAGGGCGGGCTCGCCGCTGTCGCGGTCGCCGTCGGCGTTCAGGTCCTCGTACTTCTCGCCGGCGATCGAGACGTCGCGCCAGGCGCCGAAGTCGCGGCTGCCGAGCGTCCCGTCGCCGCTCTCCGTTGGGACGCTGTACTCGCAAGCAGCGCCGGGCTCCGAGCAGGTCCAACCGGCCTCGCCCTCGTCGTAGACGCGGTAGGTGGTGCCGGGGGTCAGGTTCGCGAAGCTGTAGGTGCCGTCGGCGGCGGTCGTCGTCGAGTCGTCGTCGCTGGCGTCGCTCGGCGTGCCGGGGTCGAGCTTGATCGCCTTGTCGCCGAGCGCCGGCTCGCCGCCGTCGCGGTCACCGTCCGCGTTCAGGTCCTCGTACTTGGTCCCGGCGATCGAGACCTCCTGCCAGCTACCGAAGTCGCGGCCGCTGTCGTCCTCGCCGGACTCGATGTTGACCGCGTAGGCGCAGCCGGCCGGGACCGAGCAGGTCCAGCTCGAGTCGGGCAGCTCGCTGCGCACGACGTAGTCGCCGGGCTCGAGCCCCGTGAACGACCAGGCGCCGTCGGCGCCGGAGGTCGTGGTCGGGTCGCCCGCGCTGCGGTCGCCCGAGCTGTCGGCGTCGATGTAGACGGTGCGCCCGCCGACGGTCGGCTCGCCAGCGTCACGGGTGCCGTCGGCGTTGCGATCCTCGAAGGTCTCGCCAGCGATCGAGGCCTTGCGATAGGCGCCGAAGTCGCGGCCGCCGAGCGTGCCGTCGCCGGACTGGGTCGGGACGCTGTACTCGCACGGGGTCCCCGGCTCGCTGCAGGTCCAGCCCGCCTCGCCCTCGTCGTAGACGCGGTAGGTCGTGCCTGGGGTGAGGCTGGCGAAGCTGTAGCTGCCGTCGGCCGCGGTGGTCGTCGAGTCGTCGTCGCTCGCGTCGGACGGGGTTTCGGGGTCGAGCTTGATCGCCTTGCCGCCGAGCGCCGGCTCTCCGCTGTCGCGGTCACCGTCGGCGTTCAGGTCCTCGTACTTGGTGCCCGCGAGGGAAACGAGCCGGTAGGAGCCGAAGTCGCGGCTGCCGAGCGTGCCGTCACCCGAAGCGGTCGCGACCGAGTACTCGCAAGCAGCGCCGGGCTCCGAGCAGGTCCAACCGCTCTCGCCCTCGTCGTAGACGCGGTACGTAGTCCCGGGGGTCAGGCCCGCAAAGCTGTAGGTGCCGTCGGCCGCGGTGGTCGTCGAGTCGTCGTCGCTTGAGTCGCTCGGCGTGCCTGGGTCGAGCTTGATCGTCCGCCCGCCCAGGGCGGGCTCGCCGCCGTCGCGGTCGCCGTCGGCGTTCAGGTCCTCGTACTTGGTGCCCGCGAGGGAAACGAGCCGGTAGGAGCCGAAGTCGCGGCTGCCGAGCGTGCCGTCGCCCGAAGCGGTCGGGACCGAGTACTCGCACGGCGAGCCCGGCTCGGAGCAGGTCCAGCCGCTCTCGCCCTCGTCGTAGACGCGGTAGGTGGTGCCGGGGGTGAGGCTGGCGAAGCTGTAGCTGCCGTCGGCGGCGGTCGTCGTCGAGTCGTCGTCGCTGGCGTCGCTCGGGGTGCCCGGGTCGAGCTTGATCGTCCTGCCGCTCAGGGCGGGCTCGCCGCTGTCGCGGTCGCCGTCGGCGTTCAGGTCCTCGTACTTGACCCCGCCGATCGTCACCTCCTGCCAGCTCCCGAAGACGTGCCCGGTCGAGGCGTCGCCCGAGGCGACCGTGACGGAGACCTCGCAGCCGCCGCTCGGCTCCGAGCACGTCCAGGTCGAGTCCGGCAGCTCCTCGCGGATCACATAGCTGCCGGGGTCCAGGTCGTCGAACGACCAGGCGCCTCCCGCCGTCGAAGTAGTAATCGGATCGCCGGCGTTCAGGGTCCCCGAGCCGTCGGCGTCGATGTAGATCGTCCGGCCGGCGATGCCGGGCTCCCCACCGTCGCGGTCGCCGTCGGCGTTCAGGTCCTCGTAGGTCACGCCCGCCACCGAAGCCGGCCGGAAGGCGCCGAAGTCGCGGCCGCCGAGCGTCTCGTCGCCGGAGGCCGTCGGGACGGCGTACTCGCACGGGGTCCCCGGCTCGCTGCAGGTCCAGCCGCTCTCGCCTTCGTCGTAGACGCGGTACGTGGTGCCGGGGGTCAGGTTCGCGAAGCTGTAGCTGCCGTCGGCCGCCGTCGTGGTCGAGTCGTCGTCGCTTGAGTCGCTTGGCGTGCCCGGGTCGAGCTTGATCGTCTTGCCGGAGAGGGCGGGCTCGCCGCTGTCGCGGTCGCCGTCGGCGTTCAGGTCCTCGTACTTCGCGCCGGCGATGGCCACGTCGCGCCAGGCGCCGAAGTCGCGCCCGCCGAGCGTGCCGTCGCCGGAGGCCGTCGGGACGGAGTACTCGCACGGGGTCCCCGGCTCGCTGCAGGTCGAGCCCGCCTCGCCCTCGTCGTAGACGCGGTAGGTGGTGCCTGGGGTGAGGCTGGCGAAGCTGTAGCTGCCGTCGGCGGCGGTCGTCGTCGAGTCGTCGTCGCTGGCGTCGCTCGGAGTGCCCGGGTCGAGCTTGATCGTCCGCCCGCTCAACGCCGGCTCGCCCGTGTCGCGGTCGCCGTCCGCGTTCAGGTCCTCGTACTTCTCGCCGGCGATCGAGACGTCGCGGTACGAGCCGAAGTCGCGCCCGCCGAGCACACCGTCGCCGGACTGGGTCGGGACGCTGTACTCGCACGGGGTGCCGGGCTCGCTGCACGTCCAGCCGCTCTCGCCCTCGTCGTACACGCGGTAGGTCACACCCGGCGTCAGGTTGTTGAAGGCGTAGCTCCCGTCGCCGCCGGTGACCGTCGAGAGGTCGTCGGAGGCATCGCCGGGCGTGCCCGGATCGAGCTTCACGGTCTTGCCCCCCAGGGCGGGCTCGCCGCCGTCGCGATCGCCGTCCGCGTTGGAATCCTCGTACTTCACACCCGCGATCGCCACGGCCTGCCAGTTGCCCCAGTCGCCGGTCATCGTCGCCTCGGACTCGTTCAGGAACGAGCGCGTGCAGTCGGTGCCGCCGGTGCCGTTGCCGGGCTCGGAGCAGGTCCAGCTCCCGGTGACCGCGGGGGTCGGCTCCTCGCGCACGGCGTGGGTGTCGCCGTCGGGGGTGATGCCGGTGATCGAGTAGACGCCGGCGTCGGAGCCCACCGTGGCCGAGATGTCGAACGGCTCGCCCGCGTCGAAGCCGCCGTCGTCGTCGAGGTCGAGCCAGACGCGCCAGCCGTTGCGGTACGGCTCGCCGGAGTCCCGGCCGCCGTCGGCGTTCAGGTCCTCGTAGACGCGGCCGGAGATCCCCGGGCTCGTCCACTCGCCGAAGTCCTGGCCCACGACGGTCTCGCCGCCGATCGCCGACAGGGTCCACTCGCACCCAGCCGGGTAGGAGCAGTTCCAGCCCGTATCCGCGCTGTGCGCCACCGTGTAGCTGCCCGCGTTCAGGTTGCGGAAGCCGTAGTCGCCGATCGAGTTGGCCACGGTCGAGGGCTCGCCCGGATCGAGCGTGCCGTTCGCGGCCACGGTCTCGAGCCACACCGAGCGGCCGGGGAGGCCCGGCTCCGTCGGGTCGCCCGAAACCGGGTCGAACGTGCGCGCCGTGCCGTCGGCGTCGAGGTCGTGGAACACGCTGCCCTCGATCGTCACGCCCGGCTCGGCGTTGCCGAAGTCCACGCCGCTGGTCCCGGAACCCGACGCGACCGTGACGTTCTCGTTCTCGCACGAGGCCGGCGCGATGCAGCCGTACTGGCCCTGGAGCTCCTCGCGCACGGACCACTCGCCCGGACGCACGCCTGGGATCGTGTAGGTGCCGTCGCCGGCAGTGACCATGTAGGGCTCGTCGTCGTCGCGCACGTCGTCGCCGTCGTAGTCCACGAAGACGGTCCAGGTGGCGAGGCCCGGCTCGAGCCCGTTGCGCGAGCCGCCGCGGTCGAGGTCGTCGTAGACCGTGCCCGAGACGCCGCCCGGCTGCCAGGCGCCGAAGTCGCGACCGGTCACGTCCCCGCCGGCGACGAAGCCCACCGGCCACGAGCAGCCGGCCGGGTACGAGCAGGTCCAGCCGGCCGCCGGCTCCTGGCGCACGCGGAAGCTGCCGAGCCGCACCTCGTCGATCAGGTAGTCGCCGCTCGCGCCGGTCGTGTCCGACGGCTCGCTCGCGTCGCGGTCGCCGTCGTTGTCGTAGTCGACCCACATCGTCCAGCCGCTCAGGGCGGGCTCGCCGCCGTCGCGATCGCCGTCGGCGTTCAGGTCCTCGAACTGCGTGCCGGCGACGCTGGCCTCGGCCACCACGCCGAAGTCGCGGTCCTGGGCCCAGTCGGCCGACAGGAGCGGCACGGAGTGCTCGCAGCCGGCCGGCGCGGTGCAGGTGTGGCCCGCGGGCGGCAGCCCGACCACGCGGTACGGCGTGGCGCGCGGCGGCAGGCCGCCGATCTCGTAGATGCCGTCCGCGCCCGTGACCGCCGTCGGCTCCCCGGGATCGGCCGCACCGTTCTCGCTCACGGTCTCGACGACGACGGTGACGCCCGCGGCCGCGACCTCGTCCACGCCGCGCGAGCCGTCGCGGTCGACGTCCTCCCACGACATGCCGCTGACGATCGCCGGCTCCCAGGCGCCGAAGTCGTTGCCGGGCGAGGTCCCGCCGGGGGTCAGCGCGATCGTCCGGAAGCAGCCGTGGGCGTCGGTGCCCGGCAGCGAGCAGGTCCAGCCGGAGTCGGTGAGCTCGCGCACCTTGAAGGTGCCCACCGGCACGTCGGGGATGACGTAGTCGCCGCGGGAGTCGCTGACCGCGCTCGGCTCGCCGAGGTCGATCACGCCGTTGTCGCTCACGGTCTCGACCCAGACGCCAACGCCCGGTCGCGCCCGGTCGCCCGGGTCCTCGACGCCGTCGGCGGCGCGGTCCTCGAAGGTCCTGCCGCTGACGGACTGGGGCATGTAGGCGCCGAAGTCGCGGTCGCCCTCCGCGCCGCCGGCGGCGATCACGAGACCGTCCCACTCGCAGGACGGGGACGGGGACGAGCAGGTCCAGCCCGCCTGCGCGACCTCGCGCACCGCGTACGGGTTCGCGACCGTGTTCGGGTTGATGCGGGTGATCGTGTAGTCGCCGTCGAGGTCGGTCACGGCGCGCGGCTCGAGCGGCCCCATCGCGTCGTCGCCGTCGTAGTCGACGTAGACGGTCCAGCCGGCGAGCCCGGGCTCACCCGCGTCGCGGACGCCGTCGCGGTCGTGGTCGGCCCACTTGAGCCCGGAGACCGTGACGCTGGTGGCGTTGCCGAAGTCGTTGCCGGAGCTGTCCGCTCCGCCGGTAACCACCACACCGTCGAGCCGGCAGGTCGCGGGAGCCGTGCAGCGCCACCCCGAGCCCGGCAGCTCGAGCACCCTGTGCGCGCCGGGTACCACGTCGGGGATCGTGTAGGTCCCGTCGGCCGCGGTCGTGGCCGTGGGCTCGTCGGCGTCGTGCACGCCGTTCGGCTCGTAGTCGACGAAGACCGTCCGGCCTCCGAGGCCGCCCTCGCCGCCGTCGCGCGCGCCGTTCTCGTCGAGGTCGTCGTAGACCGTGCCCGAGATCGTCCCGTGGCGCCAGGCGCCGAAGTCGCGCGGCGAGGCGTCGGTTCCCGCGACGAAGGGCTGGGTGTAGAAGCACGGCCCGCCCGGCTGCGAGCAGGTCCAGCCGGCCTGGGCGACCTCGCGGATGCGGTAGGTGCCGGGGGCGCGCACGTCCTCGATGGCGTAGGCGCCGCTCGCGTCGGTGTCGTCGGAGGGCTCGCCCGTGTCGAGCGAGCCGTTGCCGTTGTAGTCCACGTAGACGGTCCAGCCGGGCAGTCCGGGCTCGCCGCCGTCGCGGTCGCCGTCGGCGTTCAGGTCCTCGTACTTGGTGCCGCTCACGCGACCGGAGGGCGCGTCGCCGAAGTGCTTCTCCGTGACCGGCGTGCGCGACCTGAACGCGATCGGCGGGAACGAGCAGCTCGGCGACGGCGAGGTGCAGACGTAGCCCGGCAGCGCCTCCTGGCGGAGCTGGTGGCTGCCCGGCTTGATCCCCGTGACCAGGTACGTGCCGTCGGCGCCGGTCACCGCGAACGGCTCGCCCGGGTCGCGGACGCCGTCGTCGTCGTAGTCGACGTAGACCGTCCCGCCCGCGAGCGGGCCCTCGGCACCGTCGCGGAAGCCGTTGCGGTTCGTGTCGACGAACTTCGTGCCGCTGGCCGTCGCGGGGGCCCAGTTGCCGAACTCGACCCCGCTCGTGTTGCCGCCCTCGGTCATCTCGATCGCCTTGCGGCAGCCGACGCCCGGCTTCGAGCAGACCCAGCCCTCGGCCACCTGCTCCGGCGTCAGCGCCTCGCGCACGTCGTAGGTCCCGGCCGGGACGCCGGTGATCTGGTAGGCGCCGGCGGCGTCGCTCACGTCGGACGGCTCGCCCGCGTCGAGCGTCCCGTCGCCGTCGACGTCCACGTACAGGCGGAAGCCCGCGATCCCGGGCTCGCCCGAGTCGCGCTCGCCGTCCGCGTTCGTGTCCTCGAACTTCGTGCCGGTCACGGCGCAGCTCTGGACGTTCAGCGGGTACGGGCCCACGTTGTCCTGGAGCTGCGAGCTGATCTGCTCGGAGGAGCGGCTGTGCACGTGCACGCGCGAGAAGCTCGCGCACGGCGTGCCGTTCAGCGTGTTGAGCACGGCCGGGAGATCGATGGCCGCCTCGCCGAAGGAGTTGGTCGCGAAGCTGGTGCCGAGCCGGCCGGTGTCGAGGTAGTTCGTGATCGGCGCGGTGTTCATCCGCCCCTGGAACTGCGAGGGCAGAAGCGGGCCGCTCGTGATGAACGTGCCGATCGCGCCCTCCGGGCAGCTCGGCGGGCCGGGCGCGGTGCTGACCCACTTGTAGACCGTGACCTTCGGCGGGTTGCCGGTCTCGAAGCTGACGAGGATGTCGCCGTTGGTGCGGCAGGGGATGGTCGTGCCGGTGGCGTTGACGTACGAGCCCGTGCCCTGGTTGAGCTCGAAGGTCAGGAACGTGTTGCCGGTCGTGCCCTCGCGCTTGAAGGCCATGTAGAGGAACGAGGTCGAGCGAGTCGACTCGAGCGAGGTCCAGGCGGCCTGGATGTTGGACTTGGCGGGGGTCACGCCGCCGGCCTGGAACTGGAACGCCCAGAACAGCGGGTTCTGCTCCTTGGTTCCCCCGATGAAGTGGTCGTCGAGCGCGTTCGGGTCGACCATCGAGCTGACCCGGCCCGAGTTCCAGTAGCCGAGCCAGTCGCCGTCGGAGGGGCCGGTCAGCGAGTTGCCCGCGTTCGGGTCCTGGTCGCCCTCGGCGCCGACCAGCGTGCTGCCGCGGTCGACCTTCGCGATGCCCGAGGTCTTGACCGCCTCGGCGTTGCCCGCGGCGTCCACCGAGTAGTAGCGGATCTGCTCGCCGTCCTGGAGGACGGGCTTGGCCCCCGGGTCGTAGGTCTGGCGCGCGGGATTCGAGCTGTCGCTCGGGTCGCTGTCGTCGGTCGTGTAGTAGGTGGCCTGCACGCCCGCGCCGGAGTCGCTCGCGGTGAGCGTGACGGTGACGTCGTCGGTCTGGGTCGTGGCGGGCACGTCGTCGCCGGTGGTGGGCGGCGTCGTGTCCACGCGGAACGTGCGCGTGTTGCTCGTCCCGGCGCCGTTCGCGTCGGACTGATCGGCCTGGGCCGTGTACACCCCGTCGGGGAGGGGGGCGCGCAGCGGCACGCCCGCGTCCCAGCTCGCGTCACCGACCGACCAGGCGCCGCCGGACTGCGTGACCGAGAAGGTCCGTGCCGGCGAGCCGGAGACCGTCGCGCCCGCGTAGAGGTTGACCGTGATCGTGGGCATGTCGCCGGCCGCCGTGCCCGCGGCACCGGCGAGCGCCGGCGTGGTGTCCTGACCGGTCGAGCCGGCGGCCGGGCTGGTCACCGTGACCGCCGGCACCTCGGTGTCGACCGTGAACGTGCGCGTGGCCGGCGTCGCGTCGACGTTGCCGGCCGAGTCGGCGGCGTAGACCGAGAAGGTGTAGGTGCCCTGGGCCAGGTTCGTGTAGCTCTTCGGGTTGGTGCACGAGGCATAGGTGCCGGTGGTCGCGCCCGGGCCGTCGAGCTTGCACTCGAAGCTGGAGAACGGCTTGTCAGAGGAGAAGGCGAAGCTCGGCGAGGGGTCGGTCGTGCCGCCGGAGGGGCCGGAGTCGATCGTGGTCTGCGGCGGGGTGGTGGCCACGACGAAGGCCGGCAGGTCCACGAAGTGGGTGGCGTCCTTGAACAGGCGCAGCGTCCACTGGCCGTCGTTCGACGGGCCGAAGGCGGGGCAGGTCGCGCCCGCGTCGTAGTTCGAGCTGAGGTTCCACGCCGCGCCCGCACCGTTCGGCGTGTACTGGAGGAAGCTGCCGGCGACGTCGGGGAAGCGGCCCTGCACCGACGACTCGGGCCGGTCGGTGCCGAGCGTGTTGGCGCAGGAGGTCGAGCCCGACGGCGGGATCCAGGTGACGTTCCAGTCCGCCTGGCTCGCGGTCACGCCGTCGACCTTCACGTACGCGTTCGTGGCGAGGCCGAACGATGTGCGCGGGGTCGTGAGCGCGCTGTCGGCGTACGACGAGAGCTTCGCCACCGCGAACTGGAGGTCCGCGGTGCTCGGCGCGCCGGTGCAGGTGGCGTCGCTGTTGTTGAACTCCTGGAGCCGGTACGTGTAGAGCGTGCCGGTCGAGGCGGGGTCGCCGGCCTGGACGGTGTACGAGTTCGTCACCGTCTCGCTGCCGCCGGTGGTCGTCGAGGTCGTGCGCGTGCAGGCCTGCTGGGCGGCGATGCTGCCGTCCGGGCGCAGCACCGTGAAGCGGTAGTAGCGGCTGTTGGAGACCGACCCGGACGCGTTGATCGTGTCGCCGGCCTTGAAGACGTAGTTCTGCGCGCCGGTCGCGGCCAGGCTCAGGCTGGTCATCACGGCGGCGTCCTCGAACTCCACGCCGGCGAGCACGTCACCGCTCTCCGGATGCACCACGTACACGCGGTAGGTGCCGGTGATCCCGTACGGGAGGCGGTAGTCGTAGGCGAGGCTCCCGTCGGCCGCCGTGGTCACGAGGTCGCTGCCGACGGTCTCCGTGCCGTCGCCGGTCACGATCGAGCCGTCGGGGCGGACGACGCGCACGATCACCTCGCAGCCGGGCGCGTAGCCGTCGCCGCTCACCTCGACGAGGTCGCCCTCCGGGTAGCGCGGCTTGTCGGTGGCGACGGTCTCGTCACCCGTCGCGGCGCAGGCCGCGGCCGGCGGGGCGGCGGACGCGCCCGCGGGCATGCTCCACGCGCACGCGAGGAGGGCGAGCAGGCATAGGAAGGACAGCGCGCGTGAGCGCGACGGCTGGAGGGCCATGCCAAGGCACATCGGCATTGGCGCGTCCGCACTTGACCCGAATCGGGGACTGGGCGTGCCGGAGCATCGCTAGCCTTCCGCCGCTCATGAGCCTGGTCGTGGTCGGTTCGATCGCGTTCGACGCGGTGAAGACGCCGTTCGGCGAGCGCGAGCGCATGCTCGGCGGATCGGCCGTGCACTTCTCCCTGGCCGCGAGCTTCTTCACCGAGGTGCGGGTGGTCGGTCCGGTCGGCGACGACTTCGGCGACGAGGCCTACGAGGTGCTCCACTCGCGCGGGGTGAAGACCGGCGACATCGAGCGGGTGGCGGGCGGCAAGACGTTCTTCTGGCGCGGCCGCTACGAGTACGACCTCAACACCGCCCACACCGAGGACACCCAGCTCGGCGTGTTCGGGGACTTCGAGCCGAAGCTCTCCGGGGAGTCGCGCCAGGCGAAGACGCTGTTCCTGGCGAACATCCAGCCCGACCTCCAGCGCGCGGTGCGCGAGCAGTCCGAGGCGCGCTTCGCCGGGCTCGACTCGATGAACCTCTGGATCGACACCGCGCGCGACTCGCTGGTCCGCTCGATCGGCCTCGTGGACATGGTCTTCCTCAACGACGCCGAGATCCGCATGCTGACCGAGGAGCCCAACCTCGTCCGCGCCGCGCGCAAGGTGATGGACATGGGCCCGCGCGTGGTGATCGCCAAGCAGGGCGAGTACGGCGCGGCGATGTTCACGCGCGACCGCTTCTTCTCGCTGCCCGCCTACCCGCTCGAGACCGTGCGCGACCCGACCGGCGCGGGCGACTCGTTCGCGGGCGGCTTCATGGGCTACCTCGCCTCGGCCGGCGAGGGCCCCGTCGAGGACACCGACGAGCTGCGCAGGGCGATGACCTACGGCTCGGTGATGGCCTCGTTCAACGTCGAGGACTTCGGGACCGAGCGCGTGAGCCGGCTCGAGGAGCGCGAGATCGCCGAGCGCTACGAGGAGTTCCGCGAGATCACGCGGCTGTCCGAGGCGCCCGCCCGCTAGCCGCGGCCGAAGAACGCGGCCTCGGCGTGGCCGAGCTCGGTGCGCGGCTCGTCGCCGAAGATGTGCTCGCGCGCGAGGCGGTGCCAGTTCGCGCTCGCACGGAGCTGCCCCAGCACGGCCACGACGCCGACGCTCATGCGGCGGAAGAAGATCTCCTCGGGCGGGACCTTGATGCTGCGCGCCATCCTGATCCCCTCGGGCGAGGCGTCGATCATCGCGGCCACCACCCGGGCCACGTAGTCGGGGTCGATGCGGAACTCCTCGTCGCGCCGCAGCCACTGGAAGGTGGCCACGGTCTGCCGCATCAGCCACTCGCGATCGACCCGGTCCGCGCGGTGGAAGTACCCCATCGCCTCGATCGCCCGGTGGTGCTCCTCCACGTCGCCGTCCATCGCCGCGCCCATCACCCGCCCGCCGGCCTCGAGCCACTCGCGCGTCACGACCTTCACGCTGCCGAAGTCGAGGAACGCCATGCGGCCGTCGTCCAGCAGCAGGTAGTTGCCCGGGTGGGCGTCGGTGTTGTAGCGGCGGAGGCGCTGCATCGAGCCGAAGTAGAAGCGGTAGATCACCTCGCCGATCCGGTCGCGCTCCGGCTCGGGCAGCCTCGTGGCCTCGGCGAACGGCCGCCCGTCCACCCAGTCGGAGACCAGCACGCGCCGCCGCGAGAGCTCGGTCACGACCTCCGGCACGTACGCGAACGGGTGCCCCCGGTACGTGCGCGCGAAGAAGCGCTGGTGCTGCGCCTCGAGCTCGTAGTCGAGCTCCTCCATGATCCGCTCGCGCAGCTCGCCCGCGACCGCCCGGGGGTCGAGCCCGGGCGCGAACGCCTTCGCCAGCCGGATGCCGAGCGCCGCGAAGTCGAGGTCGGACGCCACGGCGTCCGCGATCTCCGGGTACTGGACCTTGACCGCCACCGCGCGCCCGCCCGGCAGCACCGCCCGGTGGACCTGGCCGATCGAGGCGGCGGCGCGGGCCTCGTGCTCGAAGTCCTCGAACAGCGACTCGAGCGGCTCGTCCCACTCGCCCTCGAGCACGCGGCGCACCTTGTTCCAGCTCATCGGCGGCGCCGCGTCGCGCAGCCCGGCGAGCTTCTCCTGGTAGATGGCGCGGTACTCCGGCGGGACGAACTCGATGTCGACGAACGACGCGAGCTGACCCAGCTTCATGGCCCCGCCGCGCAGGCCCCCGAGCACCTCGAGCGCGTTGTCGGCGATCTCCTCGTGGCGGCGCTCGAGGATCTCCGCGGCGCGCTCGGGCGAGCGCACCAGGCTGGCCGCCAGGCTCGAGGCGAACCGCACCGTGCTGGGCGCGAGCGCGGTGGTCGCGCGCGTGGCGCGCCGCGCCCTGCCGGTCGCGAGCGCCTCGGGGTCGCGCGCCATCAGCGGCCGCGGCGGACCTGGGTGAAGCCGGTGGTCCGGTCCTGGAAGGCCACCTGCTCCTGCTCCACGCACGGCGGGGCGAACTGGCCGGGCGGGCCCGGGTTGCCCGTGTGCGTGCAGGCGAACGACTCGAGTCCCTTGGCGAACCCGCGCAGCCAGTCGGGCCGGCCGTACGGGTTGAAGCGGTTGGAGCCGATCCGCTCCTGGTTGACCAGGAGCCCCTCCGGGAGGAACGGGACCAGCGCGCGCAGGTAGTGGATCTGCTCGCCGGTCGACTGGGCCGGCGCGGTCGCCTGGAGCTGGGACGAGAAGTTCGCGAGCTGGATCACGAGGTCCTCCTTGTAGAGGCCCAGGTAGTCGACCACCGGCTGCGCCTCCTGGAGCGTGGTCGGCAGCAGCTTGAACAGCGGGTGCGCCCCGCGCACGACGCGCGTGGTGGCGGGCACGCCCTCGCGCGAGACCGACACCAGCCGGTCGAGGTCGCCGAACAGCGCCTCGGCCTCGGGCGCGAGCACGGTCGCGTCGCGCAGCGCCGGCGACAGCGCCCGCGCCCCCGGGCGCAGGT
>JALZEZ010000133.1:4728-7972 GCA_030861775.1 Actinomycetota bacterium | reverse complement strand
GTCCCAGCCGAGCCACAGCGCGAGCGGGTACACGACGAGGAACATCGCCAGCGCGCCCGCGTCGAGGCGGCGCGTGCGGCGCTTGGCCGGGATCCGCAGGCCCGGCCAGTTGACCATGAAGTCGCGGCCGTCGCGGCGCGGGAGCAGCGGCTGGAGCGGGCGCGTGTACGGCGCGTTCAGGTAGAGCGAGACGCCGGCGGCCCAGTACGCGGACAGGCAGGCGGCCCCGGCCAGCTTGGCGATCCCGCCCTGCGCCTCCTCCGGCGCGAGCCGCGCGTACGCGTGCCCGTTGGCGAACAGCCAGGGAGGATCGACGAGGAACGACACCGCGCGCGTAATCTACCCGCGCCGTGGCCCTCGACTCGCTCGACCCCTTCAACGTCAAGCGCCAGCTCGAGCGCGCCGACCGGCTGCGCTCCACGCTTTCGCTGGCCACCGACGTCGGCTTCCTGCGCAACGCGCGCCGGGCCCTCCTGCCGCTGCCGCTGGTCGACCGCCCGGAGCGCGTGCCCGGCGACGTGCTGCCTCCGTTCGAAGAGCGCCCGGCGCCCGGCCTGGCCGGCAAGCGGATCGGCGTCGTCGGCTCGGGCGGCAGCGGGGCGGCGGTGGCGATGATCGGGATGGCGCGCGCGTTCGAGGAGGCCGGCCTGAGGCCCGACGCGATCTCGGCCTGCTCGGGCTCCGCCGTGTGGGGCGCCATGTGGGCGGCGGGGATGACCGCCGAGGAGATGGCCGACTTCTCGCTGGCCTGGCGCCCGCAGGACTACCTCGACGTGCAGTGGGTGCGGCTGCCGCGCTTCGCGCTGTCGGCGCTGCGGGGGTTCACCGGGCTGGCCAAGGGCGAGGCGCTCGAGCGGCTATTCGACCGCCGGCTGTGGCGGATGCACGCCGGCGAGACCGACATCGCCTTCCACACGGCGGTCTACAACATGGACCGCGGCCGGCTCGAGCAGTTCGGCAGCGAGACCACGCCCGACCTCACGCTGGGCGAGCTCGTGCGGGTGGCGGTCGCGCTGCCGCTGATGGTCGAGGCCGTGCGGATCGAGGGCGACTTCTACGTGGACGGCGGCGTGGTCGACGCCTTCCCGGCCGAGCCGCTGATCGAGGACGGCGGCTTCGACCGCGTCTTCGGGCTCAACGTGATCCTGCCGCCGGGGCTCGAGGCCGGCGACGACATCTCGGGCTGGGAGAAGCGCACCGGCGGGCTGCTCGACGCCAGCCGGCAGGTCTCGATGGGCGGCCACCTGGAGCTGGCCCGGCGCAGCAAGCGGCGGCTGGGCGAAAAGCTCACGCTGATCGAGCCCGCGCGCGACGACGACGTGCGCGGCTGGGCCTTCTACGACGTGTTCCTCGACCGCCGGCGCTGGCCGGAGCTGATCCGGCGCGGCTACGACGCGACCGTGGAGGCGCTAGAGCCCTTCCGCCGCGCGGCTAGGCGTACACGTCGATCCGCGTCCCCATCGTGAACCAGTTGTAGATCGACCTGGCATTGGGGATCGGCACCCGGACGCAGCCGTGGCTGGCCGGGTAGGCGGGGACCGAGGGGTAGCCGTGAACCGCGTAGCCGGCGGTGAAGTACGCCGAGTGGACCATCCCGACCCTGTTCGTACCGGGCTGGCGGCGGTAGATCCTGTAGCTGCCGCGCACCGTCGGCGTCGACGCCTTGCCCGGCGAGGCGTGGTAGATGCGCACGGGCCTGCCCTTCTCGGCCAGCACGAGCACCGCGCGCGAGAGGTCCACCTCGGCGTGCTTGCCCGCCTTCGGGAAGCGCAGCTTGTAGCCGCCGCGCCTGGCGAAGACCGCCCGCATGACGTTGCGGTCGGCGGACCCGGTGCGGCTCATCCCGTTGACCTTGCGGAAGGCCATCACCGCGCGGCCGGTGGCCCCGTCGTGGCGGCCGTTGACGGGGGTGACGTAGGCCAGCCGCTTGAGCCCGAGCTGGAGCAGGCGCACGTGCTGGCCGCTCGACCCGGAGCCCGAGCTGGCGCGCACGGCGCCGAACTGGGCGCGCTCCGAGGTCGCGCCCTTCTGCTTGTCGGTGCCCTCGTGCTTCGCGCGCACGAAGTAGGAGCCGGCGCTCTTCACGGCGCCGAAGGCGACGGTGAACTTCCCGTGGCCCTTGTCGTCCTTCACCTCGACGGTGCGGCGCCCGATCCGCTTCTTGCCCCTGTAGAGCTCGACGGTGACCTTCTCGCCCTCGACGTACGGGTCGAGGCGGCCGGAGGCCACGAGCTGCTCGCCCGCGAGCACCCAGCGCTTCCCGCGGTCGCCCATCGACGCCACGCCGACGGAGATCTTCGCCTCCTGCGGCTGGGCCGCCGGCGGCTGGCTGGGCGGCGGCGTGGGCTCGACCGGCGGCACCTGCGCGGCCGCCGGAGCGGCGGTCGTGAGCGCGGCGACGAGTAGGGCGGGGAGCAGCGAGCGTGAGTTCATATGCGGCTCATTCTGTCCGGTTCAGGTTGGTCCTACCCGTGTCTGGCGCCGTTGCACTCATGCGGGCGCCGGGGTGGGGCGCAGCAGGCGCGGGACGATCAGGCAGGCGCCGAACACGACGCCGAAGACGATCGCCGCCACGCCCCACTCCTCGGTCTGCACGCCGAAGGCGATGAAGTTGTTCAGCGCGTGCAGGGCGATGACCGCGAACAGCGACCCGGTCCGCTCGTAGACCAGGCAGAAGATCACCCCGAGCAGGGCCAGGAGCGGGAGGATCTCGGCCGGGGTGCTGCCGGCGTGCACGAGGCCGAAGACGGTGCCGACGCCGAGCGCGGCGAGCGCGACCGGGAGGCGCGTGCGCAGCGAGCGGTAGAAGAACCCGCGGAAGAAGAACTCCTCGCCGATCGGCGCGATGACGATCACGAGCAGCGCCGCGCCGACGAGCCAGACGGTGCCGTCCTTGGTGCCGAGATCCTCGAGCGTCTCCTGCTCGGCGTCCGTCTGGATCAGCGCGCTGTAGGTGATCGCGAGGATCCAGTAGACGACCAGGCCCATCGCCGCCCACCCGACGGTGGGCCAGAAGCGCGTGCGGCGCAGGCCGAAGTGCCACAGGCGCGGGCGCGCGACGCGCGACGCCAGGAGGACGGCGGCAGCGATGAAGACGATCCCCTGGGCGGCGGTCGTGATCTGGAGGAAGCCCTTGCTCTCGCCGACGTCGTCGGCGCCGGCGATCGTGCCGGCCACCGCGATCACCGCCGCCGCGATGAACGTCCCGATCAGCCCGAGCCCCATCGCGGCCAGCCCGTACCAC
>JALZEZ010000133.1:0-4718 GCA_030861775.1 Actinomycetota bacterium | reverse complement strand
GCGAAGAGGAGCGCTACGCCCACGAGCGACCCGTCGAGCAGCAGGGTGCCGAAGATGATCGCCTCGGGCGACTCTCCGGGATCGTCCACGCCGAGCGCCGCCCAGGCGATCCCGGCGCTGATCAGGCCGACGATCGCGCCGGCCAGGAAGGCGGCCAGCCCGTACCACCACGGCCAGCGCGGCCACCGGCGGGCGGCCAGCGGCAGCTCGGGCGGGTCCGGGGGCGGCTCGGGGTGCGGGAACGCGTAGCCGTGTCCGTACTGGGGGCCGTACGGGGGCGCTGGCTGACCCATGGATCGGCCTAGAGTACGGCCGCCAGCTCGGTCAGGCTCGCGATCGTTCCCGGCCCGCCGGCGCCGTCGCGGCGCAGCAGCACCGGCCGGATGCCGGCGGCGCGAGCGCCGGCCACGTCGTTCTCCTCGGAGTCGCCCACGTGCACGGCCTCGCCGGGGTCGCAGCCCGCGGCGGCGAGCGCCACGCGGAACGGAGCCGGGTCGGGCTTCGGCGCGCCGGCCTCGGCGGACGGGACGATGTCGTCGACGAGGTCCGCGAGACCCGCGGTGCCCAGCACCTCGCGCAGCGAGGAGTCCCAGTTGCTCACCACGACCAGGGCGTGGCCGCGCGCGCGGAGGTCGCGGAGCGCGGGCGCGGCGTCCGGGAACGCCGCGAAGGAGAGCGCTGCGAGCAGCGCCTCGCGGGCCTCGGGGACCGGCAGCTCGGGGATGGCGAGCGTCTCGGCCAGCACGGCGGCGCAGCGGTTGCGGAGCTCGGCCAGCGTGCTCGCGTCGCGGCCCTCCACGTGGTGCTCGACGTAGTAGGCCACCTCGGCGCCGAAGGCGCGGGCCACGCGCTCCTCGTCCACGTCGAAGCCGCGGGCGCTGAGCTCGGCGCGCAGCCGCGGCACGGGCTCGTCCAGGTGGACGAGCGTCCCCAGCGAGTCGAGCAGGACGGCGCGCGGAGGGCTAATCGCGGAACAGCCGCTCGAGCGGGAGGGCGAAGCCGGGGAGCTGGGGCGACGCGAGCTCGTCTGTGTCGCTCAGCTCGAGGGCGACGTCGAAGGTGGAGGCGCCGGGCGTCGAGCGGCGGAAGACCTGAACTCTCCGCGCCGCGTCGTTGATCAACCAGAGCTCCGGTAGGCCCGCCCGCTCGTACCCGGCCTTCTTCCCGCCGATGTCGTAGCGCCACGTGTTCGGCGAGCGGACCTCGACGCAGATCTCGGGGATGCGTTCGGGGTACGTGTCCAGGTCGGCCGGCACGTGCCGCTCGGCGATCCAGAGGACGTCGGGGGCGTACAGGTTGTACTCGTCGATCATCACGTTGGTCGGTGCGAACGCCAAGCCGCGGCCGGTGCCGGCGTGGATCCAGTCGCCGAAGGCGTGGAGCACGAGCGCCTGCAGCACGCCGTGTATGAGCTTCGGCTCATTGAAGACGACCACGCCGTCCACCAGTTGCGTGCGGTCGCCCTCGAACGAGGCGGCCAGGTATTCGTCGACGGTCAGGCGCGCTGCTGTCGCTTCCACGGTCCACACGAACCTTAAGGCAGCGAACCGGAGGTTTTCGCCCCCCATCCGAGCGGTCCGAGCGCGCCCGTAGCCTGCGCTGCGTGCGGGCCGAGATCACGGCTGCGGTGACCGTCGTGGTGGCGTTCGTCGCCGCCCAGCTCGTGGACCGCACGCTCGCCAGGCGGGCCGACGCGCTCGCCGCCACCGTGCCCGTCGCGGCCACCCCCGCCGCGGGCACGCGCCTGCGGCTGCTGCGGCGGCTGATCTACGCGCTGATCCTGCTGATCGGGATCGCGCTCGCGCTCAGCCAGTTCGACGGGATCCGGCGCGTGGCGACCGGCGTGCTCGCCTCCTCGGCCGTGCTGGGCCTGGTGGTGGGCTTCGCCGCCCGCGCCACGCTCGCGAACGCGGTGGCGGGCGTGCTGCTCGCGATCACCCAGCCGATCCGCATCGGTGACACGATCACGTTCGACGGCAGCACCGGCGTGGTCGAGGACATCCGGCTCACCTACACGCACATCGCGGCCGACGACGGCCGGCGCGTGATCGTGCCGAACGAGCGGCTGGCGCAGAACACCGTCGAGAACCACACGATCGGAACCGGCCCGGTGCGGGTGGAGGTGGCGCTCTACATCCCGCCCGAGGCCGACGCGCTGCGCGCGCTGGCCGTGCTCGGGCGCGAGGAGGGCGTGGACGTGCGGGTGGACGAGGTCGAGAAGGACGCGGTCCGGATCGTGGCCGGGACGAACGCCCCGAGCGGCGCGCAGCGTCCCGCTCTGGAGGCAGGACTGCGTGTGAGTTGCCTCGAACGACTCAGGCGCGAGGGACTATCCTCGGCAGGGCCCTCCGGGCCCTCCTCGCGCGATGACCCACCGCCAGAGAAAGCTTCGCAAGCGTCGTAGCCGCACGGGCCGAAACGGCGCGCTGCTCGCCGTGCTGCTCCTGCTCGCGGCGGTGCTCATCGCGGGCCTCTCCGGCGTGGGCTGGGTGTACGCGGTCGCGGCCGGGGCGCCGGACATCGACAAGCTGAAGCCGATCGACAAGGGCGCGAGCTCGATCATCTACGCGGCGGACGGGTCGCGGCTCGGCTACGTCCAGTCGGACACGATCCGCATGCCGATCCCGTGGACGAAGATGCCGCCGGTCGTGCGCCAGGCGACCGTGGCGATCGAGGACGAGCGCTTCTACAAGCACAGGGGCGTGGACGTGCAGGCGGTCGGGCGCGCGGCCTGGGAGGACATCGTCGCCCAGCGCAGCAAGCAGGGCGGCTCGACGATCACCCAGCAGCTCGTGCGCGCGCTCTACATCGAGAAGCCCGAGCGCAACATCCAGCGCAAGATCCGCGAGGCCAAGATGGCCGCCGACCTCGAGCAGGAGCGCAGCAAGCAGTGGATCCTGCGCGAGTACCTGAACGTCGTCCCCTACGGGACCGTGAACGGCAAGACCGCGATCGGGGTCCAGGCGGCGTCGCAGCTCTTCTTCTCGCGCAAGGCCGAGGACCTCACGCTGACCCAGGCCGCGCTGCTGGCCGGCCTCCCCCAGGCGCCCTCGCAGTACAACCCGATCCGCAACCCGACCGACGCCCTCGAGCGCCGCAACCTGGTGCTCGAGAAGATGGCCGAGAACGGCTACATCTCCCAGGCGGAGGCGACGGCGGCCTCGGCCGAGCCGCTCGGGCTCAAGCGCAGCCGGATCTTCGACACCCGTCGCGAGCCGTACTTCTTCGACTACGTGCAGGACCAGCTCATCGAGCGCTACGGCGTGGGCGTCTACCGCCGCGGCGGGCTGAAGATCCACACCACGATCGACCCGAAGATGCAGGAGCAGGGGCGGCGGGCGATCAACAGCCACCTGAACTACCGGAACGACCCCAGCTCGGCGGTCGTGGCCATCGACCCGAAGAACGGCTACATCCGCGCGATGGCCTCGAGCGGCACCTACAACGACCGCACGTTCAACCTCGCGGCGCAGGGCCACCGCCAGCCGGGGTCCGCGTTCAAGACGATGGTGCTGGTCACCGCGCTGCGCAAGGGGATCGACCCGAACTCGACCGTGTACGTGTCGAAGCCGCTCCAGCTCAACGTGCCGGGCTACGGGCCGTGGAAGGTGAAGACCTACGACGGCAGCTACGGCGGCGCGATGAACCTGGTCACGGCGACGATCAAGTCCGACAACACGGTCTACGCGCAGCTCGACGTGGACGTCGGGCCCAAGGAGGTCGCCGAGACCGCCCGCATGCTCGGCATCCGCACCAAGCTCGACGGCATCCCGTCCGAGGGGCTCGGCGGCCTGCGCCTGGGCGTCTCGCCGCTCGAGATGTCGAGCGCGTACGCCACGCTCGCCGCCGGCGGCATGTACAGCGAGCCCAAGGCGATCAAGCGGGTGGAGTTCCCCGACGGGAAGTCGGACGAGCTCGGCAAGCCGAAGCGCAAGCGCGTGATCAGCGACGGCATCGCCTACGAGACCACGAAGATCCTCCAGAAGAACATGACCAGCGGCACCGGCACGCGCGGCCAGATCGGGTGCCCGGCCGCGGGCAAGACCGGAACGACCGACAACTACAACGACGCCTGGTTCGCCGGCTACACGCCGTCGCTCGCGGCGGCGGTGTGGGTCGGGTATCCGAACGCGCTGAAGGAGATGCGCAACGTGCACGGCATCCAGGTCGCGGGCGGCACGTTCCCCACCCAGATCTGGGGCGCGTTCATGGGCGCGGTGAAGAAGGACTGCCGGGCGTTCCCGCCGCCGAAGCAGCCGGCGCGCTTCAGCACCTTCTACGGCCGCAACTCGGCCTCCGGCCGCAGCGTGCCGGGCTCCCGCTACACGTACCGCGCGCCGGGCGGCGGCGGAAACTCCGCGGGCGGCGGCGGCCACCGCGGCTACGACCCGCGCCTCTACGCCGAGCCTCCGCAGGCCGCGCCGCCGAGCACCTCGCCGCCGAGCACCGGGGGCGGCGGCTCCGACGCCGGCGGCGGGGCCGACGCCGGGAACGGGAACGGCAACGGCGGCGGCAACAACGGGAACGGGAACGGCAACGGCGGCGACGACTAGTCCGGGCGGCGAGCACCGGACCGAGCGTCGACCGAGCGGCTGACGATGCGCCGGGACATGCTCGCGTGGGCGATCCGGGGCGCCGGCCTTGCGGTCGGCGTCGGGTTCGTCGTGCTCGTCGGTGGGCTTGTGGTCGCGGCGTCCAACGTCGTCCTGCTCCTCTTC
>JALZEZ010000394.1 GCA_030861775.1 Actinomycetota bacterium | reverse complement strand
GCCCGAAAGTCCTGCGCCGGTTCAGCTACCGCGTACTTGCGACCTTCTGGCCGTTGGTCGTGCGGAAGTGCCGCTTGACCTTGACGACGTTGCCCTTGAAGGTCCCGTTCACGCCGTTGCTGTCGACGTAGTTGTCCTCGAACGAGTAGACGCCGCCAATCTGCGCCACGTTGTCGATCCCCTCGACGCCGGTGGTGTTGTTGGTGATCTGGCTGTCGCCGGTCACGATGACGCTCGTCCCACCGTTCGTGAACAGCCCGCGCCCACCGGTGCCGTCATGCTGGATGAAGGCGCTGTGCAGCGCGTAGCCCTTGGGGCTCCCTCCGCCGGCGCCCGCCGCCTGCGTGCCGCAGCGGGTGGTGAACACGAATGCCGGATCGGGCAGGCGGTTGGTGACCGTGTAGCCGCAGCCGTTGTTCTCGATGAGGCTGTAACGCACATGCGACCTGGCGTTCGTGCCGGTGCTCGGTGGAGCGACGAGCACGCCGTTGCCGGTGACGTCGTGGATGTGCGTGTTGTGCACCACGAGGTTGGCCAGGGTGTTGGTCGGCTCGAAGTCGATGCCGTTCCGGACGAAGCCGTAGATCTCGCTGTCGAGGATCCTCACGGACTTCGCCTGGAGGATCCGGACGCCGTTGAGACCGGTTCCGATCCCGTTGATGTCGAGTCCTCGCAGAACGACCTTGTCGGTCGCCGCGGCGTTGACCACGATCGCGTTGGTGCCGCTCACGAGGACGCCGCCCTCCGTGTAGTGGCACTTGATCGTGATCGACTTGGTGATCGTGACCCCGCCGAAGCCTCCCGGGTCGAGACAGTTGATCTCACCCTTGGCAGCGGTCTTCGAGATCGCGCCCGCGAACGTCTTACACGGGGCGGTCCGGCTACACGGGTTCGCGTCGTCGCCCACGCCGGAGACCCATGTACGGGTCGCCTGGGCGGACGCGGCGGTGGGAACGGCGAGCGCGATCAGCAGGCCGATCGCGGTCAGGACGATGAGGCGTGACGGAGTAAGTTGGCGCATGACGGCACCCTAACCGCTGTGCGCCCCGAAAGCTAGCCCGAATTTGAAATTCTACCCGTGATGGCGCGTTTCTAACCACGCCGGCGGGTGGCGCGCCAGCTCACGTACCCCGTATCGCAGCGGGGAGCGTCGACCCTGAGGACCCCGCTGACGGTCTTCGCGCTCCGCGAGAACCGGCCCCTGATCGCGATGGCGGCGTTCTCGTCCGGCGCCTCGTCGCTGAAGCTGACGATCCCGCGCGCGCTGATCTTGAAGCTGTAGCCGTCGTCGCGGCGCCTGAGCCGGATGGCCTGGAGGCTGGTGGCGCCGCTGGCGGCCTCCACGCAGTCGAAGCGGAAGGCCACGATCTCGATCGCCGTGCGCGAGGTCCGCAGGCTGATCCGCTTGTCCTCCTCGGTCATCCCGCCGTACCGCGCACCCGACCTCGGCGCCTGCGCGGCGCTCTCGATGTCCGCGGCCGGCGCGAGTCCGGTGGCCGGGGCGAGCGCGAGGACGGCCGCGCCCGCGGCCGTCGCCAGGATCCCGTTTCGGCGCATCATCAGCTCACGAACACCGGCGTCCCGACATCGACTCGGTCGAAGAGGTCGATGATGTCCGGGATCGCCATGCGCACGCAGCCATGCGAGGCCGCGCTGCCGATCGAGCCGACGTCGGCGGTGCCGTGGAAGCCGGCTCCGCCGTAGATGCCCATCCAGCGCGCCTTGAGCGGGTTCTGCGGCCCGGGCGGTATCGAGCGGCCGGCCAGCTCCCCGGCCCAGTCGCTGTTCGGCACGTTCCAGACCGGGTCGACCTGCTTGTTCTGGATCGCGAAGCGACCGCTCGGCGTCGGGTAGCCGGGCGAGCCGACGGCGACGTTGTAGGTCCTCGTGGCCTTGAGCTTCTCGTACAGCGTCACCGTCGTGTTGGCCTTGTTGACCACGACGATCTTGGGGTACTTCGCCGCGAGCTCCTTGGTCGTGACCTCCGGCTTGGTCACGGTCACGCGCGGCTTGATCAGGCGCTCGGAGCCCGGCTCGACGATCGCGGCCTCGATCCGGCTGGTGAGCCGTCCGGCGTCCACCGCGCGCCCGTTGCGGCCCTCCACCGGCGTGACCGTGCCCCCGCTGAAGGAGACGTCGGCGTCACGGGCCGGCTGGTCCACCTTCCGCTTGACTCGCTTGACCAGGTCGCGGACCGCCGCCCGGTCGTAGGTCACGCGCACCGGGATGTCCTCGTGGATCTTGCCGCCGGTCATCCCCCGGAAGGTCCGGCTGACCACGTTCCCCTCGCGGCTGCGGTCGACGGCCCTGTCGACCATCGCGTCGACGTTCGCCTGGATGTCGGCCCGCTCGGCGTCGAGCTTGAAGGAGCGGCCCCTGTACTTGACCCGGACCGGCCGCTCGAGGTCGTATGCCAGCTCGCTGCGGAGCTTCTCGCGCGCCTCCCCCTCGGTCATGCCGCCGATGTCGATGCCCGCCGCGGTGATGCCCTCGGCGATCTCGTCGTTGCCGGCGTCATAGGCGTAGACGCCCACTGAGCCGAAGATCATCGCCGCCAGGGCGACGGCCAGGAGGATGAACGAGCGCTGCTTCATGGATGCGGTTGGGGGCCCGCGGCCCCCGCGCGGCCAGTGTAGGCCGGGGACCGGCATTTTTCCGCGCCTTGCTGCGCTTTGCGCGGGCTGGTCCGGTTCTTGCACGGGCCGCTGACGCTGCCCTATTTGGGGCCTACCTTTCCATTTGGGGACACGACCAGGCAGGGGTGTCCCGACTCGCTCGAGACCCAACTCATCCATGTACTCGCGTCACGGCGCCGCGCGCCTCTACATCCTCGTGCTGCTGCTCGCGCTGCTCGCGCCGGCGTCCGCGCACGCCTTCAAGGCCCCGCGCCACGACCATGCGGCGCTCGGCAACGTGGACGTCCGCTCGGACGATCGCGCCCGGCCGTCCGCGCGCGCGGGCCGTGCCCGGTCGGTGCTCGAGTCGCTGCTCGGCAGGGAGGGCGACGTGCGGAGCGACCGGCGCACGGGTGCGCTGTCGTTCATCGGGCGCACCGACGGCTTCCTCACGGGGCCCTCGGCCCGTTCCCCCGCCGAGGTCGTGCTCGACTACCTGCGCGGGCATCCGGCCTCGATCGGACTGGACGCCGACGACATCGACGCGCTCGAGCTCGGGGCCAGCGACGTCAGCCCCGACGGGTCCACCCACCTGCGCTGGGTCCAGGTCGTGGACGGGATCCGCTCGCTCGACAGCGGCGTGGAGGCGCACGTGGACACTCGTGGGCGCCTCATCTCGGTCTCGGGCTCCCCGCTGCCGGACCTCGCGATCGACGCCGGGGCGCGGCGGCTGACGGCGCTCGAGGCGCTGGCCGCGGCGCGCCGGGACGTGCACGGCAGCGCGCTCCCGCCGCGTCCCCGCTCGCGCGGCGGCGACGAGCTCCGCACCGACTTCTCGACCGGAGAGGCCGCCCGGCTCGTGGTCTTCCCCACCGAGGACGGCGGCCGGCTCGCCTGGCGCGTCCTCGTCGACGGCGAGGAGGATCTCGCCTACGAGAGCACGATCGACGCCGCCAGCGGCGCGGTGCTC
>JALZEZ010000393.1:1191-3591 GCA_030861775.1 Actinomycetota bacterium | reverse complement strand
GATCCGGGCCGTGCGGCTCGGCGATCCCGCGTCGCCGCGCAGGGCGCTCGTCGTCGGCGCGATCCACGGGGACGAGCGCGCCGGCATGCGCGTGACGCGCGCGCTGCGGAAGCGCGGCGGCGTGGCGGGCGTGGACCTGTGGGTGGTGGACACGGTGAACCCGGACGGGGTCGCGCGCCGCACCAGACGCAACGCCCGCGGCGTGGACCTCAACCGCAACTTCCCGCGCCGCTGGCGCCGCAGTGCCCGCGGCAGCCGCTACCACTCCGGCAGCCGGCCGCTGTCGGAGCGCGAGGCGCGGATCGTCGCGCGCTGGGTCGAGCGCATCCGCCCGGCGGTCACGATCTGGTACCACCAGCCGTGGGGTGCGGTGCTGCTCCCGTGCGCGGGGCCCGCGCCGGTCGAGTCCCGCTACGCCCGGCTGGCCGCGTTCCCCGCCGAGCGCTGCCTCGGCGCCGGCCTCAGGGGCACGGCCACCTCGTGGCAGAACCACACCCTCCCCGGCACGAGGGCCTTCGTGGTCGAGCTCCCGGGCGGTCCGATCTCGGCCGGGAGCGCGCGCCGCCACGCCCGCGCGGCGGCCATCACCGCGGCCGGCTAGCTACTCGGACCCGTACGGCCAGGGCTGCTCGAGCGGCAGGATCGCGTTGCGGTCCGAGACCGAGGCGCCGATCGCGCCGCGGCTGCCCTGGTAGTCGTTGTAGGCGATCTCGCGCCCGATCGAGGCGAGCTTCAGCACCTGCTCGCCTGACGCTCCGCGGGCGATCGGGAAGGCCGGGGCGTTGCCGGGGTCCGGCGGCCCGTCGTGGTCGAGCATCGTCACGGCCAGCGACATGTCCGTGCCGGCGTTGTCGATCAGCTCGATCATGCGCGACTGCTGGGGCCAGTCGATGTGCGAGGCGGTCGAGACCTCCCAGAAGTCGCCGGCGCCGGGCGTCGGCGGCTGGTCCTGCTCGCACTCGTGGCGCTCGACGAAGTTCTGGTGCTCGTGCCCGGCCACGTGCGCGAGCACGTTCGGGTTCTCGCAGAAGAGCTGCTCGAGCGTCTCCCCGGGCGAGGGCGGCTGGGGCTGGCCGTCGCGGCGGTCGACGGCCTCGCCGTAGTGCACCGGCTCCTCGGTCGGGTCGCCGTTCGGCGATCGGGTCGTGCGCAGCGTGTGGTGCGCGAACGTGATCACGTAGTCGCCGCGCGCGGCCGCCGCCTCGATCTCGCCGCGCAGCCACTCGAACTGCGTGTGGTCGATCGACCCCTCGGAGCAGAGCGGCACCTCGCTCCCGCAGTCGTCGGTCACGCTGTCGAGCACGGCGAAGCGCAGGCCCTGGCGCGGGGTGAACGCGTAGTAGCCGTCGTTGTTGACCACGGCCGTGGGCGGGCGGTTGGCGAACCCGTGTCCGGCCGGCTGTCCGGTGGATAAGAAGTGCTGCTGGATCCAGCCGCCGCTGCTGCACGGCGCCGGCGCGCCGCCGGCGGGCGGCGGCTCGTCCTTGGCCAGGTAGCAGCGCCGCTCGTCGGGCGGGACGGTGAGCGGGGCGGTGCCCGGGATCTGCCCCGGGTCGCCGAACGCGTCGAACAGGCTGCCGGAGCCGCCCGGCAGCTTCGACGGCTTCAGGCACCCGGTCGCGATCCCCTGATAGGCGGGGTTCGAGGTCTCGCCGCTCGGGCCCTCGGGCCCGAAGTAGGCGCTCGGGCTGTTGCCCTGGACCAGCGCGTCGTGGTTGCCAAAGGCCGAGTACCAGGGCATGTCGAGCCCGATCGCCTCGAAGCGGTGCTGCGCGGCCTCGAACAGGCCGGGGAAGTCGCGGACGGTCACGTCGCGCCCGGTCGTGGCGAAGTTCTCCGCGCGGTCCGGCGTGTAGCCGCGGCCGTCCTCGCCGCCCTCGGAGGCGTCGGGCTCGTAGTAGCCCTGCTCGCGGCCGCCGTTGCGCACGCCGTCGTAGAGCGCGTTCGGGGTCGGATCGCAGATACCCTCGCGGCCGGAGTTCGGGTCGATCTTCTTCTGGCCGTCGAGGATGTCGATGAACCAGCGCGTCTCGTTGTACTGCTGGGAGTCGGCGTTGTCGCCGGTGAGCAGGGCGAGGTCGAGCTGCTCGTGGGTGATGGGCGAGACCGTGTTGCGCGCCTGGCGCACCATCGCCTCGATGTAGTGCGGGCCGAGCGACTCCTGCGGCCGGTAGGCGGCGCCGAACGGGGTGAGCGGCGGCTGCTGGGTCTCGTCGACGAACTCGACCCGGCCCGGCGACTCCTCGTCCGCCACCTGGAAGTCCGAGAGCTGGAGGAAGTTCAGGATCGACCCCTCGACCGGCGGCGGCTCGCCGCTGCCCTGGTACTCGTGGGCCTCGCCGGGCGCGAACTCGAGGCGGTTGTCGCCGTCGGTGTCGCGGATGGTGCGGATGGTCGTGT
>JALZEZ010000393.1:0-1181 GCA_030861775.1 Actinomycetota bacterium | reverse complement strand
TGTCGCGGGGGACCGCGACCGCCACCGGGGTGAGGACCGCGGCCAGCAGGGCCGCGGCGAGCGAGGCCCTAGCCGCCCGCGCTCTGCGCGTGGCTCGCCACATCGATCGCCCGCCGCTCGTGCGTCCCGACGCCGATCGTGCGGTCGCCCTCCCTGACCTCCACATCGAAGCGCAGCTTACGCCCGTCCGCGACCTCGCGTAGCACTGCCGAGACCGTGCAGGTGGAGCCCTCGGCCGCGGCCGCGACGTGCTTGACGCAGATCTCGAAGCCGACCGTGGCCTTGCCCTCGGGCAGGTTCTCGAACGCGAGGATCGCCGCGTTGCGCTCGATCATCCCGACCATCCCGGGGGTCGAGAGCACGCTCACCCCGATCGTGCCGCCCACGTCGGTGAGCAGCAGTCCCTCGACTGTGAACTCGTCGGTGCGGGAGATGCCGGGCTCGAGGGGCACGCGGGGATCGTACGGGTCAGCGGCCGCGCGCGAGCGCCCGGAAGCCGAGCGCCATGGCGAGGTTGGACGCGCTCGCGAACCACAGGCCGGCCCTGGCGCCCGGGCGGTTGAAGCCGGGGGAGCGGGCCCAGAGCGCGTCGGTGGCGATCTCGGTGCCGCGCAGCCACGCGAGCGCCCACCAGTCGCGCGGCTCGTCCCGGATGGCCGCGAGCAGGTGCCCGGCGGCGAACGTGAGCCAGACCGGGCCGAGCCTGCGGAACAGCTCCTCGGTCTCGGGGGAGGGCGGGTCGTGGCCGAGCACCTGGAGCGTCCTGCCCGGTGCGGTGAGAGCGCCGGTCCCGAGCGCCAGATCGAAGGCGATCATCGAGCGGTTGTGGATCCGGAGCAGGCGGTCGAGATCGGCCACGCCGCCGGAGCGTATAGCTTCTGCGCGCGTATGCCGGGACGGATTCGCATCACGAGCGGCGACGACGCCGGCCGGGTCATCGAGGTCTCCGACGAGCTGGTCCTCGGCCGCCGCCAGGAGGGTCCCGGCAAGGTCCCCGACATCGAGATCTCGCGCACGCACGCGCGCCTCTACGTGGAGCCCGACGGCGGCCTCGCGATCGAGGACCTCGGCTCGACGAACGGCACGTTCGTGAAGGGGATGCGCATAACCGGCCCCCACCCCCTGAGCCCGGGCGACGAGCTGCGGATGGGGACGACGACGTTCGAGGTGGAGGCGAAGCC
>JALZEZ010000392.1 GCA_030861775.1 Actinomycetota bacterium | reverse complement strand
GGCGGCGGCCCCGAGGACCGCCGCCGTTGCCGCCGCCGCCAGGGCGGAGCGCCTCACTTGATCCGCACCTTCCACTGGTTGGAGCGGATCGCGTTGTCGGCCCTCGCCTTGAAGCGGTAGAGGCCGCGGGTCTCCTTGCGCACCAGGACCCGGCCCTGGCTGTTGGTCGTCCTGCTCGCCACGCGCGCGCCCGCGACCGGCTTGCCGGTGGCGCCGTCGGTCACGAACAGGGCGAACGGCTGACCCGAGCGCGAGCCGTTCGCGCCACTCAGGCGCAGCTTGGTCTTGCCGAACGAGTCGAAGGCGATCAGCACCTGGTCGCCCTGTTCGACCTTCACCTGGCAGCCGCCGGCCTCGGTGTCCTTGAAGTCGAGGACGGTGCCCCAGAACTGCGTGCTGGTCGCGCGGTCGGGCCCGACCCGGTCGATCAGGAAGTCCTCGAAGGACTGGTTCCACGAGCCCTCCCAGGAGACGCCGGCCTTGCGCGCGGCGTCGTCGAAGGCCCCGGTGAGCGTCGGGCCGGGGGTGTTGCTGGCGCCGGCGTTGGTGCCGTCGCACTTGTGCGGGCCGGTGGAGTCGCCGGTGACCGGGTGGACGAACGTGTCGACGTTGCGCTCGAGCAGGGTCGTGTGCGGGCCCTCGACCCGGACGTTGACCTTGACCGCCAGAGCGTGAGCGGGCAGTGCCGCGAGCAGGACGAGCGCCACCGTGGCGGCGCGACGGACGAGCTTCATGTGATCAGCCTCCCCTTCCGCGAGGGTCATTTGGCTTCCGGCCGGAGACGGGTCTCCTGGCTCCCGGTTATGGCCCCCAGCCGCGCCTTCCCAGGGAGCGGAGCTCCCCAGTGGCCTCGTGCGGCGGGCCTAGCCGGTCACAGTGGCGGGACCGCGCCGGATTCTCACCGGACTTCCCTCGACCACCGGCCGCTTGCGGGGAGGAGCATAGGCGACGGCCCCGCCCCAGGGCAACCGGGCGTCGCTGCACCCACTGTCCTGCCCTGTGGCCCCAGTGGGGCCTCCAGGCAGGACAGCGGCCCGGTCGGCGCCGGATGCGGCTCCTATAATCGGCGCGCCTCAGGCCGCCATCGTCTAGGGGACTAGGACGCCGCCCTCTCACGGCGGAAACCGGGGTTCGAATCCCCGTGGCGGTACTCGGTGAAGCCCGCTCATTGAGCGGGCTTCGTGCCTCTCGGGCGTGGCAGGGCAGGGGCGCGCACTTAGCGGCCTTCCCCGCCTGCGCGCAGGGCCTTCCGGGGCGGCGATTAGCCTCTCGCGCGTGGCATCGGGTGGCCGTGAACTGTTCCCACCCGACCGTGGGCTTCAGGCCCGGATGGCGATCGCGGTCGCGCTCGGCGTGGCCTTCGCCGCCGTGCTCATCGCCGGACTCGCGTGGTACGCGGTCGGCGTTGACGAGGGCTGGCAGGTAGCCCTCTTCGTTGTCGTGCTCGCTGCCGCGGGCTACGTCACCTCGCGCGAGGCGGCCGATCGGATGCGCTACTGGGCGAAGGTCGACCCCGGGGCCCACCCCGGCGGCGCGACGCGTGAGGACGCGGTTCCTCTCGTCGAGGGGCACCTCGCCCGCCTCGCCGCGCTCGCCGACTTACCGGCGCCTCGCGCCGATGTCTTCTGGGCCGATGCGCCACTCTGCTGGACGACCGTCGGCCTGACCGGCCGACCGCGCGTCCACGTGGCCACCGGACTCGTCAATCGACTCAGCGACGACCAGCTCGGCGCGGTTCTGGCCCACGAGCTGACGCACGTGGTCAACGGCGACGCAAGAATCATGACGTTCGTGGCCGGGCCGGCCACTTGGATCCTGGCCTCGCTTCGGGACATGTGGCGTCAGGGCGGCCGGGTTGCGCTCGCCGCGGTCGTCGTCGGGCTCTTCATGGCCCCGCTCGTGCTTCCGGCGGCGCTGACGGGCCGCGTCGTGTCGCGCCATCGCGAGCTCACCGCCGACCGCGGCGCGGCCCTCCTGACGGGCTCGCCTGTGGCGATCGCATCGGCCCTCCTGGCGCTGTCAGGCCGGCTCGACCAAATCCCCAAGCGCGACCTGCGCGCCGCAGGTGCGGGCGATCTCTTCTACATCCTCCCCACGCGGGAGGCGTATGGGATCGGGCGGCTCTGGGCCACGCATCCGCCGCTGGGGCGTCGCGTCGCGCAGCTCGAGCGCATGGAGCAGACGCTCCAGCGGGCGCGGCCCGTTCTGTAAGGCTCTCCTAGGATCGCGGCCATGCCGTTCACGCTCAGGAACCTCAAGGAGGATCTGGAGGATGTCGGGTCCAACTTCGACGGCGCGCCGGACCTGGAGTTCCGCCTCGCGACAAAGGCGCTCGAGCTCGAGCGGTCCGGCCTCAGCTATCAGCGCATCCCGCCCGGCTATCGCTTCCCGTACGGCCACACGCACAGGGAGCAGGAGGAGGTGTACGTGATCGTGCGCGGGAGCGGGCGCATGAAGCTCGACGACGAGATCGTCGAGGTCAGGGAGTGGGACGTGGTTCGCGTCCCACCCGGTACGTGGCGAGGCTACGAGGCCGGGCCTGAGGGCCTCGAGATCCTCGTCTTCGGTGCGCCCAATCTCGGCGAGGATCCGCGCGAAGACGTGGAGGGTCGGCGCGACTGGTGGGCTGAGTAGGTAGAAGCCGCTCTAGTGGCGGGGAGAGCCGATGTCGTGTGCGCCCCACCCCTGAGGGCTCACCGATGACAGACTCACGCCCGTGTTCGGCAGGAAGTGGGAGCCGATCGAGGGTCGCGTGATCGCCTCGGCCGTCGCGAAGGTCTCCATGAGCGAGCGCGGCCATCGCACGACGCAGCACGAGTACGTGGTCGAGTACTCGATCGACGGCGGCGAGCCGCAGCGGGCCAAGATCAAGCAGGTGGCCTACTGGCGGGGCACCATGAAGATGATCAACCCACCCGACGGCTCGAAGGTCCCGCTGCTGCTCCACCGCAGGTCCGGCAAGGTGCGCTTCGACGCCGACGACCCGCGGATCAACGAGAAGGCCGTCTACGAGCGCGAGGAGGCCGAGCGCAAGCGACAGTTCAACGACGCCCTGAACGGCTGACGGGAGCGCCGCTCAGGCCCGGCTCCGCTCCTCCAGCAGTACCCGCTCCGCCCCGGCCGGGCGCGGCTGGACCTGACCGGCGGACAGCGCGTCCGCCACCTCGTCGATCACGCGGCCGCTCTCGCCCCAGCCGGCCACGTGCCAGGCGAGCGTCGAGTGGATCGAGTCGCGGGTACGGGCCACTATCCGCCAGGGGCGGCGGAACAGCACGCGGCCGGCCAGTGCCACCAGGAACAGGACGATCGCGAGGACGATCTCCGCGGCCAGCGCCACCAGCGGCCAGATCACGAGGAACAGCAGGACGACCACGATCGCCATCGCGATCCCGAACAGGACCCCACCGACGCTGAAGCCCGCGAAGTCCAGCAGGTCCAATCCCCAGAGCGGCGTCTCCGGAGCGGGCGGCTCGCGCCTGCGGCGCAGCCGCACCCGGTACGGCAGCCACTGCCGCCCCACCGTCCACATTCGCCCGTCCGGCGCCTGCACGGTCCGCACCCACGACATTCTGCCGAGGGCTACCCTGGCGC
>JALZEZ010000132.1 GCA_030861775.1 Actinomycetota bacterium | reverse complement strand
ACCGCGAGCCGCATGGCCTCGATCGCCCCGGGCAGGTCGCCGTGCAGCTCGCGCAGGTACGAGATCCGCGCGTAGGCGGGCAGCGAGGGCTTGAGCTCGACCATCCGCTGGAGCGTGCGGGCCGCGTCGTCGTAGCGGCCGAGCTCGACCTGGGCGTCGGCGATCAGGCCGAGCGGCCGCACCAGGTCGGGGGCCAGCCGCCGGGCGCGCAGCCCCCACCGGAGCCCGTCGCGGAAGCGGTGCTTCGACATGGCCAGCTCGCCGACGCCGAGCGCCACGGCCGGGCTGTCGGGCTCGAGCCTGCGCGCCTCCGCGAGGGCGCGCTCGGCGGGCCGGTAGAAGATCGGGTCCTCGGTCTCGCGCACCTGGCGCAGCGCGCGCTGGGCCTCGAGGACGAGCGTGTCGGCGCTCCGCTCCGGCGCGGCGGGGGCACTCGACCCGTCCAGCAGGCCGAAGAGGGCCAGCGCGGCGGCGAACGTCGCCGCCGCACCGGCCATCGCGAGGATCCGTCCACGCATCTTCGGCACCTACTGCCTACGGCTGCCCGGGCGTCGGCTCGTGGCCGGGCTCGGACCGCTTGATCTGCGAGTCGAACCCGGACCGCGGCAGCGGCGAGTAGGGGAACTCCGACCTGAACGCCAGGTCGTTCTGGTCCACCCCGTCGCCGAGCGGGAGCTTCTTCCCGCCCTCGTCCTCGGGGACCAGGAAGCCACCCACGACCCGCAGCGAGATGTCCACCACGTCGTCGCCGAGACGGCGGCCGTTCGGGAAGCCCGCGTTGTCGCCCGCGAGCACGCCGAACCGGTTCGGGCTGGCGTTGGGAGCCACGCCCAGGTTGATCTTCAGCGTGTCGGCCGCGGCCGGCTTGCCTCCGATCTGGGTGAGGCCCGGAACGCCGGTCAGGAGCGCGGTCACGATGTCCGTGCGGCCGGTCTCCTTCACGCCCAGGTCGAACAGGGCGTTCATGAGCTTGGCCAGCTCGGGCTCGACCACGTACTTGCCGTAGTTCTTGGCGTCGTCCTGGGGCTGGGTCCGGTTGAACCTGTCCTTCTGGCCCAGCGGGATCACGACCTCGTTGACCAGCGGGTTGCCGAGTCGCGAGACCTGGACCCACTTGCCGCCGCCGCTGGAGCTCGAGTTCGAGACCTGCAGCGCGCGGCGCTCGGTCGAGGCCCACACGCCGACCACGGCGTTGGAGGCATCGGCACCGGACACGGACTTCCGGTCACGGGTGACCTGGGCCTCCGGGACCTGGAGCGCGATCGCGTTCACGTTGTAGCCGGCCACGTCGTCCTTGCCGCCGCCCTGGTTGCCCGTGCCCGACCGGAAGTTGATCGAGTCGAACGTGGTCCCCAGGTCGACGAAGAACGGGTCGTCGGTCTGCCCCGCGAACACCTTGCCGCCCCCGGAGAGGGACCTGACGCCCTGCGCCGACAGCGCGGCGTAGTCGGGCATCGTCTTCGGGCCGATGTTGCTCGGCACGACCGGCTGGTTCTTGGCGACCCGCCGCGACTTGCGCAGCTTGCCGCCGCGGTACTCCTCGCGCACCACGTCGTACGACTGGCGCACGTTGAGCTGGGGGTCGCTCAGCGACGTGACCTCCGGGATGGCCGCAGCGAACGACTCCTTGTTCAGGATCTTCGTCCTGAACGCGAACCGGTAGCGGACGTCGTAGCGACCGTCGCCCGTGTTGTCGACGTTCACGTAGTAGCGGGCCTTCGGGTCGAACTCGTAGAAGTTCGGCCCGCCGGCCGGGTCCTCGAACGGGATCCAGTTGGCGATCACGGTCAGCGATCCGGGTGCGTCCTGCGCCGTGAAGGCGTAGACGTCCGTGTCGTCGGCCGTGGGGTCCTTGGCCGTGTTGGGTGCTTCGCGATGGCTGGAGCCGACGCTCATCGCGGCCGCGATGGCCCCGGCCGTGAGGGCAGCCAGGATCGCGAGCAGGCGGAGTCTCTTCACCGTCTCTCCTCTGTAGGGGTTCCGTGCGGCCAGGTTGCGGCCCACACCTGTCACCCCCATGCGCGCCTGCTTTCGATCTGGATCATTGACGCCGATAGGAATCGCGCGTAGGGTCGGAAGACGAGCACGTCCGGGCCCGGACGCCTCACCATGACTGGACTCGCACCCTCCGGGGAGATCACCCGACGTACCCTGCTGCTCGCTGGCGCCGGTGCCGCGGCCACCGCCGCGATCCCGGACATCGCCATGGCGGCGCAGAAGCGGCTGCGCAAGCGCAGCCACCTCGACCGCGCCACATGGGAGCCGCTGATCGGCACCGTTCTCGAGACCCGCAACCCGGGCCTCCCGCCGGTCCCCCTCACCCTGATGAAGGTCGCGGACCTGCCCGGCGTGAGCGAGCAGACCGGCGCCTTCCGCGAGCGCAGCTTCGTGCTGGTCTTCAGCGGGCCGACCGGCCAGCCGCTCGGCGACGGCATGCACGTGCTGCGCGTGCCGGGCGCCGGGAAGATCTCGATCTGGTTCGCGGACTCGGACCTGACCGCGGCCGGCTGGACCTACGTGGCCATCTTCGCCAACGCGAAGCGGCGCCAGGGCCGTGTCCGCAAGCCGCGCGGCAAGGGCTCGCGCAAGCAGAGCCGCGAGCACGGCGAGCGGGCCCGCCCCCAGGGCGAGACCCGGCGGAAGAAGGCCAGGAAGGCCAAGCGGCGCCGGGATCCGGAGGCGGCCCCGAAGGCCGCGCCGGCGAAGCCGGAGGAGCCCGCGCCGGCGAAGCCGGAGGAGCCCGCGCCGAAGCCGGCGCCGGAGTCTCCGGCCGACGCCTTCGAGTAGGCCCCGGCCGGGCTAGGGCGCCGGCCTCGGCGGCACCCCGTCGGGGTGCGAGGCGTCGGTGAACTCCCGGAACAGCCCGGTCACCACGAACGCCGTCTGCTCGCCGATGTCCACGGCGTTGTCGCCGATCCGCTCCAGCGAGCGCGCCACCAGCATCATGTGCATCGCCCACTCGCGCACGTCCGGGTCGTCGCCGATCTCGAGCGCGAGCTTGAAGCACTCGCGGTTCAGCAGGTCGAGCACGTCGTCCTGGTGGACCAGGTCCTCGGCCAGCGGGACGTCGCGGTTCGAGAAGGCGATCTTCGCCTGCGACACCTGCGACCGCGCGTGACGGGCCATCTCGCCGAGCTTGGCCAGGATCTCCGGGTGCGAGGGCGGCTCGTGGCCGGCGAGCGGGAGCAGCTTGCAGATGTTCACGCACTGGTCGCCCATCCGCTCGAGGTGCTTGATCACGTCGAGCAGGGCGGCGATCAGCCGCAGGTCGGTGGCGACCGGTGCCTGGCGGGCCATCAGCGAGAGCACGCTCTGGTGCACCTCGAGGTAGCGCCCGTCGATGCGGTCGTCGTCGGCGATCACGAGCTGGGCCAGCTCGATGTCCTGCTCCCGGAGCGCCTCGCCGGTCCGCTCGAGCGCCTCGACCACCATGTCGAACGCCCCCAGCGCCTGGCCCTCGAGGAGCTTGAGCTCCTCCTGGAAGTGGAGCCTGGTCGTCTCGGGGGTCATCAGCCGACCTTGCCGGTCACGTAGGCCTCGGTGCGCGGGTCCGACGGGTTGGTGAAGACCTTCTCCGTGTCGTCGTACTCGACCAGCCGCCCGACCCGGTTCTGCTCCTCGCCCTGGAGGTCCACGGTCAGGAACGCCGTCATCTGCGAGACGCGTGCCGCCTGCTGCATGTTGTGCGTCACGATCAGGATCGAGTAGCTCTCCTTCAGCTCGTCCATGAGGTCCTCGATCCGGCCGGTCGAGATCGGGTCCAGCGCCGAGCACGGCTCGTCCATGAGGATCACGTCCGGCTCGATCGCGAGCGCCCGGGCGATGCACAGGCGCTGCTGCTGGCCTCCCGACATGCCGAACGCGTTGCTCTTCAGGCGGTCCTTGACCTCGTCCCACAGCGCCGCCTGGCGCAGCGCCTTCTCGACCCGCTCGTCCATGCGGTCCTTCAGGCCCAGCACACGCGGACCGAAGGCCACGTTGTCGTAGATTGACTTCGGGAACGGGTTCGGCTTCTGGAACACCATCCCGATCCGCTTGCGCACCTCGACCGGATCCACGTGCGGCGCGTAGAGGTCCTCGCCGCGGTAGAGCACCTGGCCGCTGACCGACGCGCTCGGGATCAGGTCGTTCATCCGGTTGAAGACCCGGATCAGCGTGCTCTTGCCGCAGCCCGAGGGGCCGATCAGCGCTGTGATCTGCTTGGCGTAGACGTCGAGCGAGATGTCGGCGACGGCGGGCTTGCCCGCGTATGCGACCCCGACGTCGCGGAGCTGGAGGACCGCCTCGCGCGGCTCCTCGGGGCGCGGCCTGGGCCGCGCGGCCGTGGCGAGGGCGGGCTTCACGTCGGTTATCTCGATCACCATTTCCTTCCGTAGCGGTTGCGGAGCCAGATCGCCGTCGCGTTCATCAGGAGCAGGATCCCGAGGAGGACGACGATCGCCGCGGCCGCGAGGACGTGGAACTCCTCCTGCGACCGCGAGATCCAGTTGAAGATCTGAACCGGGAGGGCGACGAAGCTGCTGTCGAGCCCGTCCGGGTTGAACGTGATGAACGTGATCGCACCGAGCAGCAGGAGGGGCGCCGCCTCGCCGATCGCGCGCGACAGCGCGAGGATCGAGCCGGTGGCGATCCCGGGGATGGCCGCGGGCAGCACCTGGCGGCGGATCGTCTGCCACCTGGTCGCGCCGAGCGCGAGCGAGCCCTCGCGGATCGACGGCGGGACCGCCCGGATCGCCTCGCGCGCGGAGATGATCACGATCGGGAGCACGAGCAGCGAAAGCGTCAGGCCGCCGGCGAGGACCACCTGGCCCAGGTCCGCGAAGCCGCGGGCGAGGAAGGCCAGGCCGAGGATGCCGTAGACGATCGAGGGCACGGCGGCGAGGTTCTGGATGTTGACCTCGATCGCCCGGTTCCACCAGCGCTCGCGGTCGGCGTACTCCTCCAGGTAGAGCGCGGCCCCGATCCCCACCGGCAGGCACGTGACCGCCACGATCGAGATCAGCCAGATCGTGCCCCAGATCGCCGACTGCGCGCCCGCGATCTCGGGGTTGCTCGACGGGAAGTGGAACAGCAGGTCCTGGTTCAGGCGCGGGAAGCCCTTCACCACCACCTGCGTGATCAGCGTGAGGAGCGCCAGCACGCCGACGCCCACGCTCGCCCACAGTGCGGCCCGGAAGGCGGCCTCGCGTGCGCGCAGCGCCGTCACTCGTACACCTCCCGGTACCTGCGGACCAGCCGGATGCTGATCAGGTTCATCAGGAACGTCGCGACGAACAGCGTGGCCCCGACGGCGAAGATCGTCTTGTAGCCGGTGCTGCCCGTGGGCTGGTCGCCGATGCCGGCCGCGCCGATGAACGCGGCCATCGTCTGCATCTGCTCGCTCGGGTCGACGGTGAGGTTCGGCGTGCCGCCGGCGGCGATCAGCACGATCATCGTCTCGCCCACCGCGCGCGATATCGCGAGCACGAACGAGGCGACGATCCCCGACAGGGCCGCCGGCACCACCACGCGCGTGGCCACCTGCATGCGCGAGCCGCCGAGGGCCAGGGCGCCCTCGCGCAGGCCGGCCGGCACGGCGGACATGGCGTCCTCCGACAGCGACGCCACGGTGGGGAGGATCATGATCCCCATCACGAGGCCGGCGGAGAGCCCGTTGAACACGCCCGGCTGCTCGCCGATGAACCAGATGTCCTGGAGCACCGGCGTGACGAAGGTCAGCGCGAAGAACCCGTAGACGACGGTCGGGATGCCGGCCAGCACCTCGAGCGCCGGCTTCAGGACCGCCCGCGCGCGCGGGTGGGCGTACTCGCTCAGCCAGATCGCCGCGCCGAGCCCGAACGGAACGCACACGACGAGCGCCCAGAAGGTGGTCGTCAGCGTGGCCGTGACCAGCGGGAGCACGCCGAAGCTCGGCGGCTCGAACAGCGGCGACCACTCCTTCTCCAGGAAGAACTCACGCAGGCTGATCTCACCGAAGAACTCGAGCGACGGACCGGCCAGCGCCACCACGATGCCGACCGTGACCGCCACCGACACCAGGGCGCAGAGGAAGAGCGCGCCGTGGATGGCGCGCTCTCCCCAGCGCGGGCGGGATGAGCTCAGCGGCCGTGCCGCCAGGGCCTCCGTGGTCACTGCGCGCCCAGCGCGTCGATCTTCTTCCGGGCGGCGGCCTTCTGCTCGGTCGTCATCGGCACGAACAGCGCCTGCTCCGCGACCCGCTCGGCGTTCTCGAGGTAGTAGTCGAGGAACGCCTTCACCTCGGGCCGGCCCAACGCCTTCCGCGAGGGGTAGATGAACAGCGGCCGGCTCAGCGGCTTGTACTCGCCGCTCTGCACGGTCGCCGTGGATGGCTCGACGCAGCCGTCGCCGCCGTCCACCCGGACGACCTTCAGCTTGTCCTGGTTCTGCTCGTAGTACGAGAGCCCGAAGTAGCCGAGCCCGCCCTTCGAGCCGGACACGCCCTGGACGGTCACGTTGTCGTCCTCGGTCGCGCTGTAGTCGGTCCGGCTGTTGCCCTCCTCACCGTTGATCGCGTCGGTGAAGTAGTCGAACGTGCCGGAGTCGGTCCCGGCCCCGAACAGCTCGAGCTTCTCGTCGGGGAACTTCGGGTCGACCTCGCTCCAGCTGCTGACCTTCGAGTCCTTCTCCCAGATCTTGTTGAGCTGGTCGACGGTCAGGCACTCGGCCCAGTCGTTGTCCTTGTTGACCACGACGGCCAGGCCGTCGTTCGCCACCTGGACCTCGGCGAACTCGACCCCGTTCTTCTTGCAGACCGGGACCTCCTCGTCGTCCTTGATCGGGCGCGAGGCGTCCGAGATGTCGGTCTCGCCCGCGCAGAACTTCTCGAAGCCGCCGCCGGTGCCGGACGTTCCGACCGTCACGCGGACGTTGCCGTTCTCGCCCTGGAAGCCCTCCGCCGCGGCCTCGGACAGCGGCGCGACCGTGCTCGAGCCGTCGATCCTGATGTTGCCGGAGAGGCCGCTGTCCCCTCCGCCGCCTCCGCCGGTGCCGCCGTCGTCGCCGCAGGCGGCCAGCGCGAGCGTCGTCGCGGCGAGGGTCGCCGCGACCAGTGTCCTTCTATCTCTTGTTCGCATGGGTCCATCGTCCGGGGTGTGTGCCCCCGCGCCGTTACCGCGGCGTTATCGAGATGTGAAAAACCGGTGAACGACCGGGATCGGGCCCGGGCGCGCCGTAGACTGAGGGCTGGATGGACCCCGTCCGACTCGCCCTGATCGACGCCGACAGCGGCTTCGTCACGGTGCTCACCAAGCGCCTCGAGGCCCTCGGGTGGGAGTACCGCACGCTGGACGCGCCGGTTCCGCCCCAGGACCTCGTCGCCATGCGGCTCAACGTCGTGGTGGTGGACGTCTCGCTGCTCGGCCAGCGCGCCTGGGAGTACATCGAGCGCGTGGGCGACGGCATCCCCGGCCTGGGGCTCGTCGTGTGCTCGCCGCAGTCAACCGTGGCCCAGCGCGTGCGCGGCCTGCGGCTCGGCGCCGACGACTGGATCAGCAAGCCCTGCCACCCGGAGGAGGTGATCGCGCGCATCGAGGCCGTGATCCGCCGCCGCAAGCGAGCGAGCACGCCCGCCGAGACGGGCCCGCTCGTGGTGGGCGAGCTGGAGATCCGCCCCGACCAGTTCCAGGCCTTCGTGGGCGGGCAGAACGTGGACCTCACGCGGCGCGAGTTCGAGCTGCTCCAGCTCCTCGCGGACGCGCGCGGCCAAGTCCTCCAGCGCGAGGAGATCTACCAGCGCGTATGGGGCTACGCGATGGCCCACGGCGACCGATCCGTGGACGTGTTCGTGCGCAAGCTGCGCCAGAAGCTGGAGGCGCGCTCGCCCGGCTGGACCTACATCCACACGCACTTCGGGATCGGCTACCGCTTCCAGGCGGAGCCCAAGGACGGCGAGGGCGGCGACCCCGCGACGGGCGGCGAGCCCGACCGCCCCGAGGGCGAGGAGCGGCGGGTCGAGGAGC
>JALZEZ010000391.1 GCA_030861775.1 Actinomycetota bacterium | reverse complement strand
CATCACCACGGCGCGCTCCTCGACGCTCCGCGTGACCACGGCCCCGGCGCCCACCACGGCTCCGGGGCCGATCTCGAGCTCGCCCAGCACCTTGGCGCCCATGCCGACGAAGACCTTGCCGGCGAGCCTGGTGCGCCCCGCCACGTTGGCGCCGGGGTTGAGCGTGCAGTGGTCGCCGACCTCGGTGTGGTGGCCCACCAGCACCGCCCGGTTGAGGATGCAGTGGCGGCCGATCGCCGTCCGGGCCCCCACGATGGCCCCGGGGCTCACGATCGTGCCCTCGCCGAGCGTGCTCGTGCGCGACACGTGCGCGGTGGGGTGCACGAGCGTCGCGAACGGCATCCCCAGCGCCGCCACCTGGTCGGTGAAGCGGCTGCGGTGGGTGGTGGCGAGGGCGCACACCGCGCTGTGCGTGGCGGCCAGGTCCGCGAGGTCGTCCACCCAGTGGATCGGCAGCCCCTCGAGCGTCTCCGCGCAGCGCGCGCGGTCCTCGTTCTCCACGAAGCCGGCCACCTCGACGCCCGGCACGTCCGAGGCGAGGTCCGCCACCTCGACCGCGAACGTCCGCGTGCCGCATATCAGCAGGGGCCGCACGGGGCGATCGTACGCAGAGGCTGTGTTACAGGAACGTAAAAAAGGGGTCAGACCCCTTTTTCGTGGCGGGTAGCCTGAGGGCCGTGGACTCGGTTCCCTTCTTCCGGCCGCCGGCCGAGCTGCGCGCCGGGCTCGAGGCGATGAACGCGGCGTACCTGGCCGGGCACGCGACGCAGGGGCCGGAGGTGGCCGGGTTCGAGGCGGCGCTGGCCGAGCGCTTCGGGGTCGAGCCGGAGCTGGTGGTCGGCACGTCGTCGTGCACGGAGGCGCTGACGATCGCGCTGGCGGTGCTCGGCGAGCGGCGCGCCGTCGTCCCGGCGCTGACCTGGAACGCCACGGCGAACGCGCCCCGCAACCTCGGCATGGAGGTCGTGCTCGCCGACGTCGACGAGCACGCCTGCCTCGCGGCGGACGCCCTCCCCTCCGGCGGCGTCGTGCTGCCGGTGAGCCTCTACGGAAACGAGTTCGACCGGTCGCTGCTGGAGCGGCGCGCGATCGTGGACGGCGCCCAGGCTCTCGAGCTGGGCGCATACGCGGAGGCGTTCGCCACCTGCTTCTCGTTCCACGCGGTGAAGAGCCTGCCGCTCGGCCAGGGCGGCGCGGCGGTGTTCGCGGAGCGCGAGGCCGCGGACGAGGCCCGCCGCGTCGCCCAGCACGGGTTCAGCTTCGGCCGAGGCCCGCGCACGCAGGTGACGAGCCCGGCCTACAGAGCCTTCATGATCGCGCCGATCGCGGCGATGGGCACCGCGCTCCTGCCCCACGTGGACGGCTGGGCCGCGCGGCGCGCGGAGGTCGGGCGCTCGTACGCGGAGGCCTTCGCGGGGCTGCCGCAGGTCGCGCGGGCGGAGCGGGACGCGTGGCACATGTTCGTCCTCCTCCCCGACGACCGCGACCGGCTGCGGGAGCACCTCGCCGACCGTGGGGTCGAGAGCGCCGCGTACTACACGGCGCTGCCCGACCAACCGGCGTGGAGGGGTCCCCGCTGCGAGAGGGCCGAGTGGCTCGGCCGCCGCGCCACCGCGCTGCCGCTGCACCCCACGCTGACCGACGCCGAGGTGGCGCGGGTCACCGAGGCCGTGCTCACCTGGCCCGGATGGACCGGAGCGCGCGCTCGGCCTCCCGCCGCAGCCTGACCCTCACCTGGCGGCGCGGCCCCGGCGTGAGCGGGTGGCGCGCCACGAACACCAGCCACTGCTTCAGCTCGGACAGCTCGACCCTCCGCTGGTCGAAGCTCTTGCCCCGCTCGGGCGTGGGCCAGCGGTAGCGCGCGAGCTGCCGGTGGACGTAGGCGAAGCGCCAGCCGGCCACGGCCAGCTTCGCGTACATGTGGTAGTCGCTGGTGGACCACAGCCAGGTGGCGTAGCCGCCGGCACCGCGCACCGCCTCGGTCCGCATCGTCACGGTCAGTGCGGGCGCGGGGCAGGCCTCGGCGAGCTTGGGAAACGTGTCGATCGGGTGCGGCGCCGGATCGCCGATGTAGTCGTCGTGGCCGGTGGGGTGCCCGATGATGTGAGTGTTCGAGTAGGCCATCCCCAGCGCCGGGTCCTCGAAGCAGGGCAGGATCGTCTCGAGGTACTCGGGCAGCCACATGTCGTCGGCGTCGAGCTGCGACACGAACGGGCTGCGCGCCGCCGCGACCGCGGTGTTGCGCGCGGCGGGCGTGCCGCGGTTCTGCTCGTGGCGCAGGATGCGCAGGCGCGGGTCGCGGATGTCGCCGAGCACCTCCCGGACCGGCGTCCGGGAGGCGTCGTCGACGACGCACACCTCGAGCCGCTCCTCGGTCTGCCCGAGGGCGCTCTCGACGGCCTCACGGATGGTCGCCTGCGCCTCGTACGCAGGCATCATCACCGTGGTGAGCGGCCGCACTACACGTTCTTCAGGGCCTCGACCAGCTCCTTGACCGCGTCGGCGGACTTCGCCAGCTCGCCCTTCTCGGCCTCGTCGAGCTCGATCTCCACTATCTCCTCGATGCCCTCGGCCCCGAGCCGCACCGGCACGCCCACGAACAGCCCGTCGATGCCGAACTCGCCCTGGCACAGCGCCGCGCACGGCAGCACCCGCTTCTGGTCGAACACGATCGAGTCCACCATCTCGACCGTCGCGGCCGACGGCGCGTAGAACGCCGATCCCTTCTGGAGCAGCTTCACCACCTCGGCGCCGCCGTCGCGCGTGCGCTGCACGATCTCCTCGAGGCGGTCGTCCGAGATCTTCTGTCGCACGGGCACCCCGGCCACGTTCGAGTACGAGACCACCGGCACCATCGTGTCGCCGTGGCCGCCGAGCACGAACCCGGTCACGTCGCGCGCCGACACCCCGAGCTCCCAGGCCAGGAAGGTGCGGAAGCGCGCCGAGTCGAGGATCCCGGCCATGCCGATCACGCGCTGGCGCGGGAACTGGGTGGCGTCGTACGCGACGTGACACATCGCGTCGAGTGGATTGGTGACGACGATGACGATCGCGTCGGGTGAACGGTCCTTCACCTGCTCCGCCACACCGCCGACGATCTCCTTGTTCTTCGCCAGGAGGTCGTCGCGGCTCATCCCGGGCTGGCGCGGAAACCCTGACGTGATGACCACGATGTCAGATCCGGCGGTTTCCTCGTAACCGTTCGTGCCCACCATGTTCGGCTCGTATCCGACGACAGGACCGGACTGGTTCAGGTCGAGTGCCTTCCCCTGCGGCATGCCCTCGACGATGTCCACCAGCACGATGTCCGCGTAATCCCTCTCCGCAAGACGCTGTGCACACGTTGCACCCACATTGCCTGCACCGACTACAGTGATCTTCCTTCTACTCATCGATTTTCACCTTTCACGAGGAGGCCGTTAGTGGCTGACTTTCTGACCGAGCAGCGGACCGCGATCGAGAACCGCTTGAAGGAGCTGCGCCCGCTGTACGAGGAGTACCTCCAGCTCGAGGAGGCCAAGAAGGCGCTCGACGGCGTGGGCGGCGCGCCCCGCCGCGGCCCCGGCCGTCCCCGCGGCAGCGGCTCCGCCACCACAC
>JALZEZ010000131.1 GCA_030861775.1 Actinomycetota bacterium | reverse complement strand
CCGCCGCCCGCCCCGCCCGCACGGACTACCTCTTCTACGTGGTCAAGCCGGGCACGTGCGGCGAGCACGCCTTCTCGAGCACCGACGCGGAGTTCCAGCGCGACGTCCAGCGCTACAACGAGGCCCGCGCCGCCCGCGGGGGGCAGTCCCCCACGGACTGCTGATGCTCTGCGGCGTGCTCGGCCACCCGGTCGGCCACAGCCGCTCCCCGGCGATTCACAACGCCGCCTACGAGGAGCTCGGTCTCGACTGGCGCTACGTGAAGCTGCCGGTCCCGCCCGAGCTGTTCGAGGAGACCGTGCGCGCGCTCGGCGGCTCCGGCTACCGCGGGGCCAACGTCACGATCCCGCACAAGCTCGCCGCCCTGCGGATCGCCGACGCCGCCAGCGACGCCGCCCGCGCCATCGGCGCCTCCAACACGCTCACGTTCGAGGACGGCCGCATCGAGGCGGACAACACCGACGCGGGCGGCCTGCTCGACGCGCTCGACCGGCCGGTGAGCGGCCTCCGCGCGGTCGTGCTCGGAGCCGGAGGGGCGGGCCGGGCGGCGGTGTGGGCGCTGCGCGAGGCGGGCGCGGAGGTGGCGGTGTGGAACCGCACGCGTGAGCGCGCGAAGGAGCTCGCGCGGGAGTTCGAGGTGGAGTACGTGGACGCGCCGGCTCACGTCGACCTGCTCGTAAATGCCACATCCGTGGGGCTGGACCCGCGTGACACGCTCGAGGGCTTGCCGCTCGGCGGGGCGGACCTCGTCGTGGACCTGGTGTACGGGGGGACCACCCCGCTCCAGACCTGGGCCGAGCGGGCGAACGCGACCTTCGTGGACGGCCTGGAGGTGCTCGTCCGGCAGGGCGCGCGGAGCTTCGAGATATGGACCGGACGGCCCGCACCGCTGGACGCAATGCGCGGAGCGGCCCGCCAAGCCTGAGAAAAACCTCCCCCGACGCCTAAACAACCGTCGTAGGCGTGCCGATAGAGCGCGGGATGGCTGTTCCTCGCCCCGTCCTCCTCGCCCTTCTCGGGCTCGGCCTGCTGACCGCCCTCTTCCTCGCGACGCGCAACTCGCAGAGCGAGTCGGTCACGCCGCCGGCCACGACCCCCGCCGCGCCGGCGAAGCCCGCGCCCGAGCAGTCCGCCCCCAGCAAGGCCAAGAGCCGCGCCGAGGCCCGCCAGGCCGCGCCGGCCAAGAAGCGGCAGCCCAAGCCGGCCGCCGCTCCGGCCAAGCCCAAGACCGACCCCGCCGTCCCGGCGCAGGTCCAGAAGGCCGCCGAGGCGCTGGCCGAGGACAAGGTCGTCGTCTTCTTCTTCCACAAGCCGGGGGCCGCCGACGACACCGGCGCGCGCGTCGCCATCCGCTCGCTCGAGGGCATGAAGGATGTCGCGGTGTTCAAGGCCGACATCGCCCAGATCGGCGACTACCGGCCGATGCTCGCCCAGCTCCAGATCTCGCAGGTCCCCGCCACGGCGATCGTCCGCCCAGGTAAGAAGGCCGTCCTGCTTCAGGGCTTCGTCGACGCCGGCACCCTCCGCCAGAACGTCGCGGACGCCCTGAGATGAACGAGCCACAGGCCCCGGCCGAACTGCGGTCCCTCGGGCTCGACGAGCTCGCCGAGCCGCTGCCCGCTGATCCCCTCGAGGACACCGCGGCGCCCCAGCCGCTCGACGGCGCCGCGCCGCCGCCCCTCGCCGACGACGTCGTGAACGTCGAGGTCGAGAGCACCGGCGACGTGGACGAGCCCGACTCCGAGGGCGGCGCCGAGGCGGACGGCTTCGCCGGCATCACGCCCCCGCGCAGGCGCGGAGGCGCGGCCCGCTTCATCACCGACGTCATCGTCGAGCTCGGCTTCCTCCCGCAGGCGCGCGTGGACGCGGCCGTCGAGGAGGGCAAGGCCACCGGCCGCTCCCCCGAGGACGTCCTGCTCCAGTCGGGCACCCTGAGCGCCGACCAGCTCGCCCGCGCGACCGCCGAGCGCTTCGGCCTCGACCACGTCGACCTCACGGTCTACAAGCCGGACCTCGCCGCGGTCAACCTGCTCAGCCCGCAGGCCGCTCGCCGCTACAACGCCGTCCCCATCGGCTTCCACTCGAACGGCCACCTGCTGGTGGCCATGTCCGACCCGTCGAACGTCCTGGCGATCGACGACCTGAAGCTGATGACCGGCTACGAGATCCGGTCCACGGTCGCCTCCTCCGAGGACATCGCCGGCCTGATCGTGAAGATGAACCGCCTCGACGAGGCGGTCGCCGAGGCGGTCGAGGACGACTCCGAGGAGGACGACGCCGCGCTCATCGCGGACATCCGCGAGTCCGCCACCGACGCGCCGACGATCAAGCTCGTCAACTCGATCATCGCCCAGGCGGTCGAGGACGGCGCCTCGGACATCCACTTCGAGCCGCACAACAAGGACATGCGCGTGCGCTTCCGCGTGGACGGCGTGCTCCACGAGACGACCACGGTGCCGCGCCGCATGGTCCCGGGCGTCGTCTCCCGCGTGAAGATCATGGCCGACCTCGACATCGCCGAGAAGCGGATGCCGCAGGACGGCCGCGTGTCGCTCCAGGTCGAGGGCCACCACGTCGACGTCCGCATCGTGACCATGCCCCAGGCCGGCGGCGAGGCGGTCGTCATGCGGCTCCTCGACAAGGAGTCCGTGTCGCTCACGCTCGACGCGCTCGGCATCCGCGACGGTGCGCGCGAGCGCTTCGAGTGGGGCTTCGCGAAGGCCCACGGCGCGGTGCTGGTCACCGGCCCGACCGGCTCCGGCAAGTCCACCACGCTCTACGCGGCGCTCAACGCCGTCAACAGCATCGAGAAGAACATCATCACCATCGAGGACCCGGTCGAGTACCAGATCCCCGGCATCAACCAGATGCAGGTGAACCTGAAGGCGGGCCTCACGTTCGCCACCGGGCTGCGCTCGATGCTGCGCGCCGACCCCGACATCATCATGGTCGGCGAGATCCGCGACGCCGAGACCGCGCGGATCGCGATCGAGGCCGCCCTCACCGGCCACCTCGTCCTCTCCACGCTGCACACCAACGACGCCCCGTCGGCGATCACCCGCCTCAGCGAGATGGGCATCGCCCCGTTCCTGACGGCCTCGGCGCTCGACGTGGTGGTGGCCCAGCGCCTCGCGCGGCGGCTCTGCAACTACTGCAAGAAGCGCATCGTGCTGACCACCGAGGCCCTGAAGTCCGCGAACTTCCACGACGCCGCCTTCGACATCGAGGCCTACGAGCCGGTCGGCTGCGCCCGCTGCTCGCACACCGGCTACAAGGGCCGGGTCGGCATCTACGAGGTCATGACGCTCTCGGACGAGATCCGCGAGATGACCATCGAGCGCCGCGACGCGTCGATGATCGGCCAGAAGGCCGTGGAGCAGGGAATGCGCCTCCTGCGCGACGACGGCCTCGAGAAGGTCCGCCTCGGAGTCACCTCGATTGCGGAGGTCGCGCGCGTGGCGTCCTAAAGACGTCGCCGCTACAGCCGAAGGAACCCTCAGTGAATTTCGATTTCGCCGACATCCTCCTCGAGGTCATAGAGACCGAGGCATCCGACCTGCACCTGACGGCGGGCTCTCCGCCCATGGTCCGGAAGAAGGGCAAGCTCAGCGCGCTCGACTACCCGGTCCTCGCCGCGCAGGACACGCGGGAGATCGTCTACTCGATCCTGAACAACGAGCAGCGCAAGCGGCTCGAGACGGATTGGCAGATCGACCTCTCGTACTCGGTCCCGAACAAGGCCCGCTTCCGTGTGAACGCGTTCTTCCAGCGCGCGTCGATCGGGGCCGTGATGCGGACGATCCCCACGGAGATCCCCGCGCTCGGCGACCTCGGCCTGCCGCCCGTGCTCGAGGACTTCACCCACAAGCCGCGCGGCTTCGTGCTCGTCACCGGCCCGACCGGCTCCGGCAAGTCCACCACGCTCGCCGCGATGCTCGACCTGATCAACCAGCAGCGGCACGAGCACATCCTCACGATCGAGGACCCGATCGAGTTCCTGCACCGCCACAAGAACTGCATCGTCAACCAGCGCGAGCTGGGGACGGACGCGCCGTCCTTCGCCGCCGGCCTGAAGGCCGCGCTGCGCCAGGACCCCGACGTGATCCTCGTGGGCGAGATGCGCGACCTCGAGACGATGGCGACGGCCCTGACCGCCGCCGAGACCGGCCACCTCGTCTTCGCCACGCTCCACACCCAGGACACCGCCCAGACGGTGGACCGGATCGTCGACGCCTTCCCGCCCGCCCAGCAGCACCAGGTGCGCGTGCAGCTCTCGATCGCGCTCCAGGGCATCGTGACCCAGCAGCTCCTGCCGACCGCCGACGGCAAGGGCCGGGTGTGCGCCACCGAGATCCTCGTCCCGACGCCCGGCGTGCGGAACCTGATCCGCGAGGGCAAGACCCACCAGATCTACTCGGCGCTCCAGACCGGCGCCGCCCACGGCATGCAGACGATGGACGCGTCGCTCGTGGACCTCGTCCGCCAGGGCAGGATCACCACGCAGCTCGCCGAGCGCCGCTCGTCGACCCCGGGCGAGCTCAAGCGCCTCCTCGGCGGGGGCGGCATGGGCGCGCCCAACGGCGCGGGCATGGGCTCGATGCAGCCCACGATGGGCGTCCCCAACGGGGCGCCGGGGATGGGGCGCTAGGCCATGGGCACCTTCGCCTTCAAGGCCGTAGACCTTCAGGGCGTCCCCTCGCGCGGCGAACTCGACGCCGAGAGCAAGCAGGCCGTCTCCCAGCAGCTCCGCTCGAAGGGGCTGATCGTCCTCGACATCGAGGAGCAGAAGAACAGCGACGTCGGCGACTACTTCGGTCGCTTCAAGAAGGTCAAGGCCCAGGAGCTGACGATCGCCACCCGCCAGCTCGCGACGATGATCTCGTCGGGCATGTCGCTGCTGCGCGCACTGTACGTGCTCGAGGAGCAGGCCCGCAGCGACAAGTTCCGCGAGGCGATCACGAACGTGCGGATGGACGTGGAGGCCGGCATCGCCCTGGGCGACGCCCTCAAGCGCCACCCCGACATCTTCAACGAGCTCTACATCGCGATGGTCCAGGCCGGCGAGATCGGCGGCATCCTGGAGCAGACGCTCGACCGCGTGGCCGACCAGCTCGAGAAGGACGACTCCCTTCGGCGCCAGGTCAAGGCGGCCATGATGTACCCGATGCTGATCGGCGGCTTCGCGCTGCTGGTCCTGGTCGCGCTGGTCGTCTTCCTCGTCCCCGTCTTCGAGAAGGTCTTCCAGGACTTCGGCGGCGAGCTGCCGGCGATCACGAAGTTCACCGTCGGGATGTCGAACGTCCTCACGGGCCAGTGGTACCTGGTGATCGCCGCGGCGTTCGGCGGGGTCACCGGCTTCAAGAAGTGGAAGAAGAGCGTGAAGGGCAAGGAGCAGTGGGACCGCTTCAAGCTGCGCGTGCCGTGGAAGATCGGCGACCTCGTGCAGAAGGTCTGCCTGGCGCGCTTCTCGCGCACCTACTCGGCGCTGATCGGCGCCGGCGTGCCGATGCTCCAGGCCATCGAGATCACCGGCAAGACCTCCGGCAACAAGGTCATCGAGAAGGCCATGTTCCAGGTCGGCGAGTCCGTGCGGGCGGGTGGCTCGATCGCCACTCCGATGCGCGCCGAGCCGGGCGCCTTCCCGATCATGGTCACGCAGATGATCGGCGTGGGCGAGGAGACCGGCGCCCTCGAGCAGATGCTCTCGAAGATCGCGGACTTCTACGAGGACGAGGTGGCCGCCGGCCTGAAGGCGCTGACCTCGATCCTCGAGCCCCTCATGATCGTCCTCGTGGGCGGCATCGTCGGCTTCATCGTCGTCTCGATGTACATGCCGATGTTCAAGGTGTACGACCAGATTCGCTAGGCGGCGCGCTGCCCCCCCGGCGAGAAGCCGGGAGTTCGGCCCGGTTTTCCAGGAGGAATCCTCGTGCGGCATCCGTGCCGACGGCGGCGTCCTCGCGGTCTCGCTGCTGGCGCGGATCCGACCGGACGGCAACCAGCTCGGCAACGCTCTGCGGGCGTCGCTCGGCGTCAAGACGAAGGCCGGCTACAGCGCACGACCGGTCAGTGCGGAGGATCGGAGCGGGCCGCGCGTCAATCCGAGCGCCTGCTGCAAGCCGCACGTGAGCGGTGGACCGCGTAGCGCGGGACGTCGTGTGCGAGCCTTCCGGCCGTGCCGGAGGGGGATGATGTCGAGCGGCGGGACCTGGCCGAGGTCCTCGAGCGGCGGGCTCTGACCGAGGACGCCGCGCGGCCGGAGGCGGTCGAGAAGCGGCACGCCGGGGGTGGGCGTACCGCGCGGGAGAACATCGAGGACCTGGTCGATCCGGGGTCGTTCGTCGAGTACGGGCGGTTCGCAATCGCGCCCCAGCGCCAGCGGCGGCCGCTCGAGGACCTGATCGCTCGCACGCCCGCCGACGGCCTGGTGGGCGGGACCGCCCGGGTCAACGGCGACCTGTTCGGGGAGCGCGCCGCCTGCGCGGTGATGTCCTACGACTACACCGTGCTCGCCGGCACCCAGGGCGCGCTCGGGCACCTCAAGAAGGACCGGCTGTTCGAGCTGATCGAGCGCATGCGGCTGCCGGTCGTCTTCTACGCCGAGGGGGGTGGGGGGCGGCCGGGCGACACCGACTACCCGGCCGTCTCGGCGCTGCACGTCCGGGCCTTCGCCCTGTGGGCCGGCCTGTCCGGGCTCGTGCCGCGCATCGCGGTCGTGGCCGGGCGCTGCTTCGCCGGCAACGCTGTGATCGCCGGCTGCTCGGACCTGATCGTGGCCACCGAGAACGTCTCGATCGGCATGGGCGGGCCGGCGATGATCGCGGGCGGCGGCCTCGGCGACGTCGACCCGGACGAGGTCGGCCCGGTGGACATGCAGACGCGCAACGGCGTGATCGACGTCGTGGCCGCCGACGAGGCCGAGGCCACCGCGGTGACGAAGAAGCTCCTCGCCTACTTCCAGGGCGCCACCCCGCCGGGACCCGAGCCCGACCAGACCGCGCTGCGCGACATGGTCCCCGAGCGCCAGCGGCGCGCCTACGCGGTAAAGCCGATAATCGAGACGCTCGCCGACGAGGGCTCGATCACCTTCCTGCGCGAGCGCTTCGCGCCCGAGATGGCCACCGCGCTGGCCCGGATCGAGGGTCGCCCGGTGGGCTTCGTCGCCAACGACACGCGCTACATGGCCGGCGCCATCACCAGCGACGCCGCCGACAAGGCCGCCCGCTTCATGCAGCTCTGCGACGCGTTCGAGATCCCGCTCGTCTCGCTCGTCGACACCCCCGGGATGATGGTCGGGCCGCAGGCGGAGGCGACCGGGCTGGTCAGGCACACCTCGCGGCTGCTGGTGGCCGGCGCCTCCCTGCGCGTGCCGCTGATCGGGGTGATCCTCCGGCGCGGCTACGGCCTGGGGGCGCAGGCCATGGTCGCGGGCAGCCTGCACGAGCCGCTGCTCACCGTGGCCTGGCCGAGCGCCCACCTGGGGCCGATGGGGCTGGAGGGAGCGGTGCGGCTCGCGCTCCGCAAGGAGCTCGAGGCGATCGAGGACGAGGAGGCGCGCGAGCAGCGCGTGCGCGAGCTGACCGCGGCCGCGACCGAGAACGCCAAGGCCCTGAACGCCGCCATGATCTTCGAGCTCGACGACGTGATCGACCCGGCCGAGACGCGATCGCTCATCGCCAGCACCCTCGCCGCCGCCGCCCTGCCGGCCGCCCCGACCCACGGACACCGCTTCGTCGATACGTGGTGACGCTCACCCGCGCCGCCCCGGTCACGCGCGCCCCGCTCGCGGCGGTGGGGCTCGGTTGCCTGGCGCTGGCCGCGCTCACGCTGCTTCTGCCGTCCACGCCCACGTACGACCCGTGGACCTGGATGCTGTGGGGGAGGGAGGTCGCCGGCCTCGAGCTCGACACCCGCGGCGGGCCGGCGTTCAAGCCGCTGCCGGTGGCGGTGGGCACCGCGCTCGCGCCGCTCGGCGACGCGGCTCCGTGGGCCTGGCTAGTGCTCGCGCGGGCGGGGGC
>JALZEZ010000390.1 GCA_030861775.1 Actinomycetota bacterium | reverse complement strand
GCCCGCGTCCGGGCGCTGATGGCGCTGCCGCCGCGACGGCTACCCTCGCCGCGGTAATGGACCGGCGCCCCTCGCCCGCATCGCATCTCGTCTCCGGCGCGCTCGGCGGGCTCGTGGCCGTCGTGGTCGGCGCGATCCTGATCGCCACCGACGTGATCGACACCGGCGACGACACCACCGTCGTGCGCCAGGGCGAGACCGCCCGCCCGGCGGCCGAGGGCGGCGAGGGCGGCGCCTCGGGACAGACCGTCAACGAGATCTACCGCCGCACCGACGCCGGCGTGGCGTTCGTCCAGGCCACCGGCGGCTCGGCCGGCGAGTCGCCGATCCCGGGCCTGCCCGAGCCGCCCGGCGGGGGCCGCTCAACCGGCTCCGGCTTCGCGCTCGACGCCCAGGGCTTCATCCTCACCAACGCCCACGTGGTGGAGGGCGCGGACGACGTGCGCGTCCGCTTCGGCGACCAGGACTCGGTCAAGGCGAAGGTCGAGGGCAGCGACCCCTCCACCGACCTCGCGGTCCTGAAGGTCGATCCCAAGAAGGTCCAGCTCAAGCCGATCCCGCTCGGCGACTCCAGCAAGGTCCGCGTCGGCGACCAGGCGATCGCCATCGGCAACCCGTTCGGCCTGGAGCACACCGTCACCACCGGCATCGTCTCCGCCCTCCAGCGCTCGATCGAGGCCCCCAACGGCTTCTCGATCGAGAACGCGATCCAGACCGACGCCTCGATCAACCCCGGCAACTCCGGCGGCCCGCTGCTCGACGGCAACGGCCGGGTGATCGGGATCAACGCCCAGATCGAGACCGGCGGCGGCAGCCGCGGCTCGGTGGGGATCGGGTTCGCGATCCCGATCAACCTGGCCAAGCGCGTCGTGCCGCAGCTCAAGGACAAGGGCGAGGTCGCCCACGCGTACATCGGCGTGACCACCGCCCCGATCCCGGAGAGCGGCGAGGACCTCAACCTGCCGGTGGACGACGGGGCGCTGGTGCAGGAGGTGGCGCCCGGGAGCCCCGCCGACAAGGCCGGCCTGCGGGCGGGCAAGACCGAGACGGCCGAGGGCCTGCGGATCGGCGGCGACCTGATCGTGAAGGTGGACAACGTCCAGATCCGCGAGCCCCAGGAGATCGCGGGCGCGATCGCCGACAACAAGCCCGGCGACAAGGTCCAGGTCCAGTACTACCGCGGCCGCAAGCTGCGCACCGTGGAGATCACGCTCGGCAAGCGCCCGAAGCGGAACCCGCGCGGGCAGGACCCCGAGGAGCGCGAGCAGCCCGACCAGCCCGACGAGCCGGACGAGCCGTTCCAACTGCCGTAGCGCACCTACCATCGGTCGCGTGACGCGCGTAAAGGTCTGCGGCCTGTGCGAGCTCGACGACGCCCGGCTCGCGGTGGAGCTGGGCGCCTGGGCGATCGGGATGGTCTTCCACCCCGAGAGCCCGCGCGCGTGCGACCCCGGCACGGCCGAGGCCATCGGAGCCGAGCTCAAGCGCAAGGCCGAGATCGTCGGCGTGTTCGTGAACTGGCCGCTCGACGAGCTCGAGCACATGGCCGACCGGGCTCACCTGACGATGCTCCAGCTGCACGGCGACGAGGGCCCCGCCTACTGCCGGGAGGCCGCCCGCCGCACCGGCTGCAAGGTCATGAAGGCGATCCAGGCGAAGGACGCGCGGGCCGTGCGCAGGCTCGACTCGTATCGCGAGGCCGACCTCCACATGCTCGACGCCTACTCCGAGCGAGTTAGGGGCGGGACCGGCGAGCCGTTCGAGTGGACCCTGGCCGCCCACCACCGCTCGCGGGTCCCGCTGGTCCTGTCGGGCGGGATCGACCCCGACAACGCCGCGGCGGCCATCGAGGCGGTGCAGCCGTTCGCCGTCGACAGCGCGAGCGGCACCGAGGCCGAGCCGGGGCGCAAGGACCCGGAGCGGCTCCGGGCGCTGTTCCGGGCGGTGGCCGAGGCCGACGCGGAGCGGGCGGCGTGACGGCCTCGCAGCCGGCGGCGGGAGCGGTCGAGCGCCGCTTCGGCCCCTACGGCGGCCGCTACGTGCCGGAGACGCTCGTGCCGGCGCTCGACGAGCTCGAGCGCGCATGGGTCGAGGCGCGCGCCGACGAGGGGTTCCAGAGCGAGCTGGACACGCTCCTGCGCGACTACGCCGGGCGGCCGACCCCGCTCTACCACGCGCAGGGCCTCTCCCGGGAGACCGGCCGCGAGGTCTGGCTCAAGCGCGAGGACCTGCTCCACACCGGCGCCCACAAGATCAACAACGCCCTCGGCCAGGCGCTGCTCGCGCGCCGGATGGGCAAGCGGCGGATCATCGCCGAGACCGGCGCCGGCCAGCACGGCGTGGCCACCGCCACGGCGTGCGCGCTGCTCGGCATGGACTGCGTCGTCTACATGGGCACCGAGGACATGCGCCGCCAGCGCCCGAACGTGGAGCGCATGCGGCTGCTCGGCGCGGAGGTGGCCGCGGTCGAGGCCGGGGCGCGCACGCTGAAGGAGGCGGTCAGCGAGGCGATCCGCGACTGGGTGGCCAACGTGGCCGACACGCACTACGTGATCGGCTCGGCCGTCGGCCCGGCCCCGTACCCGGCGCTGGTCCGCGACCTCCAGCGCACGATCGGCGACGAGGCCCGGGCCCAGGTGCTGGAGCGCACCGGCCGGCTGCCCGACCGGGTGGTGGCCTGCGTGGGCGGCGGCTCGAACGCGATCGGCACCTTCGTGCCGTTCGTGGGCGACGCGGCCGTGGAGCTGGTCGGCGTCGAGGCCGCGGGGGAGGGGCTCGAGTCCGGCCGCCACGGGGCGCCGCTCGCCACCGGCGCGCGCGGGATCCTGCACGGCGCGCTGTCGGCCGTCCTCCAGGACGAGTACGGGCAGGTGCTCGAGGCGCACTCGGTCTCGGCCGGGCTCGACTACCCGGGCTCCGGCCCCGAGCACGCCCACCTGCGCGACAGCGGGCGCGTGCGCTACGTGGCCGTCGGCGACGACGACGCGGTCGCGGCCTTCCGCCGCTTCGCCCGGCTGGAGGGGATCGTCCCGGCGCTGGAGCCCGCCCACGCGATCGCCTGGCTCCTGGGCGAGGGCCACGCCGAGCCCGGCGGCCTGGACCTCCTCACGCTCTCGGGGCGGGGGGACAAGGACCTGGCCGAGGTGCTCGAGCGCGGGTGAGCGCGCCCGGCCGCATCGCCGCCGCCTTCGCATCGAACGGCAAGTCCGCCGCGCTGATGCCCTACCTGATGGGGGGCTTTCCCGACGTGCCGGTCTCCCTCGAGGCCGGCCTGGCCGCCGCCGACGCGGGCGCCGACCTGGTCGAGCTCGGCATCCCCTTCTCCGACCCGCTCGCCGACGGGCCCACCATCCACGCCGCCGCCACCCACGCCCTGAGCCGGGGGGTCACTCCCGGCGACGTGCTCGGCGTGTGCGAGCGGCTGTCCGAGCGGCTCCCGGTCGTGCTCATGGTCTACGCCAACCTGGCCCTCCAGGACGGATTCACCGAGCGGGCCGCCGCCGCGGGCGCGAGCGGCCTGATCGTGCCGGACCTCCCGCACGACGAGGCGGCCGGCCTGCGAGCGGCCTGCGACGAGCGCGGCCTGGCGCTGGTGCCGCTG
>JALZEZ010000130.1:2080-8057 GCA_030861775.1 Actinomycetota bacterium | reverse complement strand
CCCTGCGGGCCTGCGACAGCGCCCGGGCGCTGCTACGGGAGCAGCTGGGCGTCGACCCCGGCCCCGGGCTGGCCCGGTTGGAGGCCCAGATCCTGGCCCAGGACCCCGAGCTGGGGCTGGTGCCGCCGGCCTCCGCCGCCACGGCCCCGTCGCCGGAGCCGGTGCCGGAGCCCGCGTAGAGCCGGTGCCGGCGGCTCCAGCCGCCGCACGCGACCAGGCCGTCCTCGTCCTCGCAGACGTAGTAGGTGCCGTCCTCGACAAGCATCCGGTCGGGCTTGCCGATGTAGCGAACCGCCGCCTCGACCCGGTCGGGGCCGTAGAAGGCCGGGAAGTGCGCGCGGATCGCGTCCGCCATCAGCCGCTCGATCGCGGGGAGGTCGTCGAGCGTCGCCGGGCGGAAGCTCAGGGGCCCGCGGGCGGCGGCTCCACCCGGCGGCGCGGCTCGTCGCCGCCGTCGCCGACCGAGCCGATCGCCGACTGGAGCTGGCCCAGCGCCGCGGTGAACTCGCTGGGGATGATCCAGATCTTGTTGGACTCGCCCTGCGCGATCTGGGGCAGCATCTGGAGGTACTGGTAGGCGAGCAGCTTGGGGTCGGCGTCGCCGCGGTGGATGGCGTCGAAGACCGTCTCGATCGCCTTCGACTGGCCCTCGGCGTAGAGCACCTGCGACTCGCGCTGGCCCTCCGCGCGCAGGATCGCGCTCTGCTTCTCGCCCTCGGCCGTGAGGATCTGCGACTGCTTGTAGCCCTCGGCCTGGAGGATCGCGGCGCGGCGGTCGCGCTCGGCGCGCATCTGCTTCTCCATCGCGTCCTGGATCGACGCCGGCGGGTCGATCGCCTTGATCTCCACCCGGTTCACGCGGATGCCCCACTTGCCGGTCGCCTCGTCGAGCACGGCGCGGAGCTGGGCGTTGATCTCGTCGCGGGAGGTCAGCGTCTCCTCCAGCGTCATCGACCCGATCACGTTGCGCAGCGTGGTCACGGTGAGCTGCTCGATGCCCGAGATGTAGTCGGCGATCTCGTAGGTCGCGGACTTGGGGTCGGTCACCTGGTAGTAGATGACCGTGTCGATCGAGACCACCAGGTTGTCCTCGGTGATCACCGGCTGCGGGGGGAACGAGACGACCTGCTCGCGCAGGTCGATCAGCGGGCGCACGCGGTCGATGAACGGGACCACCAGCGCGAGGCCCGCGTCGAGCGTGCGGTAGTAGCGACCGAGGCGCTCCACGATTCCGGCCCTGGCCTGCGGCACGATCCGGATCGATCGCGCCAGCGTGTACAGGACCACGACCGCTATGACGAGAAGGACGATCAGGCCGGCATCCACGGGCGCGCAGCATACCTGTGCGTGACACAATCCCGCCGGGGCGCCTTGAGAGAACCTACGCCTGAGCCCAGCCCGCCGGAGGACAGCCGGCTAGCCGTGCAGGTCGCGGTCGCGCGCGTGCTGGCCGAGGCGACGTCCGCCGACGACTCCAAGCGCCGCGTCCTCCCCTCCATCGGGGCCACGCTCGGGTGGGAGCTCGGGGCGATGTGGACCGTGGACGACGCGGGGGGGCTGATCCGCTGCGAGGACGTCTGGAAGCGCGGCGACGTGGACGCGCCCGCGTTCGAGGAGGCCAGCCGCGAGGCCGTGTTCGAGCGCGGCGTGGGGCTCCCGGGCCGGGTGTGGGAGAGCGGCGAGCCGGCCTGGATCCGGGACGTGGCCGACGACGACAACTTCCCACGCGCGCGGGTTGCCGGGCAGTCCGGGATCCACGGGGCGTTCGGGTTCCCGATCCGCTCGCGGCGCGGCGTGATCGGCGTGATCGAGTACTTCACCGCCGACCATGCGGAGCCCGACCGCTACCTGCTCGACCTGATGGAGACGATCGGCTACCAGCTCGGCGAGCAGATGGAGCGCAGCCGGGCCGAGGAGGCCGTGCGCGAGAGCGAGGCGCGCAAGAGCGCGATGCTCGAGGCGTCGCTCGACTGCATCGTCTCGATGGACCACCGGGGGAACGTGGTCGAGTTCAACGCGGCGGCGGAGCGGACGTTCGGGTGGTCGGCCGACGAGGTCGTCGGCCGCGAGATGTGCGAGCTCATCATCCCCCCGTCGCTGCGCGAGGCGCACCGCAACGGGCTCGAGCGCTACCTCGAGACCGGCGAGGGCGAGGTCATCAACAACCGGATCGAGATCGTCGGCATGCACCGCAGCGGCCGCGAGTTCCCGGTCGAGCTGACGATCGTGCGCGCCCCGCTCGCCGGCCCGCCGCTGTTCACCGGCTTCATCCGCGACATCAGCGAGCGCAAGCGCCGCCAGGCCTTCGACCGCTTCATGGCCGAGGCGGGCGCGCTGCTCGGGGCCTCGGTGGACTACGAGACCACGCTCGAGGCCGTGGCCGGCATCGCGGTGCCCTCGGTCGCGGACTGGTGCGCGATCGACCTGCTGACCGAGGACGGGGCCGTCCGCCGCGTGGCGGGCACCCATGCCGACCGCACGAAGGCGGACCTGGTGGCGAGCGTCGGCAAGCGCTGGCCGGCCCGGCTGAACGACCCGTACGGACCGGGGAAGGTGATCCGCAGCGGCGAGGTCGAGCACCTGCGCGAGATCCCGGACAGCATGCTGGTCTCGATCGCGTCCGGCGACGAGGAGCGGCTGCGCGTGCTGCGCGAGCTCGCCCCGCGCTCGGGCGTGACCGTGCCGCTCCAGACCGTGCCCGGGAGGATCCTCGGGTCGCTCTCGCTGTTCACGTGCGATGGCGAGGCGAGCTTCGACGCCGTGGACGTGGCGCTGGCCACCGAGGTCGGCCGCCGCTGTGCGGTGGCGGTGGAGAACGCGCGGCTCTACCGCGAGCGGGACTGGATCGCCCGCACCCTCCAGCAGAGCCTGCTCCCGCCCGACCTGCCCGAGATCCCCGGCGTGGCGCTCGAGGCGCGCTTCCGGCCGGCGGGCGAGGGGATCGAGATGGGCGGCGACTTCTACGACGCCTTCGAGGTTGGCGAGCACGCCTGGGCGCTGACGATCGGCGACGTGTGCGGGAAGGGCCCCGACGCGGCCGCGCTGACCGCGCTCGTGCGCTACACGCTGCGCGCGGTCACCATGCACGAGCGGCAGCCCGAGCGCGCGCTCGAGCTGGTCAACCGGGCGATCCTGCGCAACCGCTCGGACGACCGCTTCTGCTCCGCCGCCCTGGCGATCGTCGAGACCCGGCCCGACGGCGTCCACGTGGAGCTGGCCAGCGCCGGCCACCCGCTGCCCCTGCTGCTGCACCCGGACGGGCGCGTGGAGGCCATCGGCGCCCGCGGGCATCTGCTCGGCCTGTGGCCGGACTTCGAGGCCGAGCCGCTCTCGCTGCTGCTCGCGCCGGGCGACGCGCTGATCTTCTACACGGACGGCGTCACGGACGCCCGCGCCCCCGACCGGATCCTCGACACCGACGACCTCGCCGAGCTGGTCCGCTCCTGCGCCGGCGCGGGCGCGGAGGCGACCGCCGAGCGGATCGAGCGCACCGTGGCCGACTCGCTGGCCGGCGAACCGCGCGACGACATCGCTGTGCTGGTGATCGAGGCGCAGGGCCCGCGCGACCCCGTGCAGGAGGAGGTCTCGGACGACGAGCTCGACGGGGCGCTGCGCCTCTCGATCCCGAGCAGTCCGCACGCGCCGGCGCGCGCGCGGCGGGCGATCGAGGCGCTGTCGGGGTCGCTCGACTCGGACGTGGTGGAGCAGCTCAAGCTGCTGGCCACGGAGCTCGTGACCAACAGCTGCCGCCACGCGGCCGCGAAGGGCGACCCGATCGGCGTGGTGCTGGCGGTCGACGAGGGCGTGGTGCGCCTGTCGGTGACCGACACGGGGCCGGGCTTCGCGGCCCCGGACCAGATCGCGTCCCCCGACGACGAGTCCGGGCGCGGGCTCCTGATCGTGGACGTCCTGGCCGACCGCTGGGGCGTGGACGCGCGGGGCGGGACCCGCGTCTGGTGCGAGCTCGAGGCCGCGCCGTCCACCGAGCGCACGGCCGCGAGCGGCGACGCCTGGGGCGTGGACCGCAGCGGCGCGCCGGGCCTTTAGGGGGACCGTCCCCTAAGGCGCCCTACTCCGCCACGAGGGCGGTCGCGCCCTCGATGCGGATGACCTCCACGCGCGTGCCGGGCTCCATCACCTCGTCCTCGTCGAACGCGCGCGCCGTCCACACCTCGCCGGCGAGCTTCACGCGCCCGCCGTCCTGATCGACGGTCTCCAGGACCACCGCGCGCTCGCCGATGAGGGCGGCCGCGCCGGTGCGGATCGAGGGCGGCGTGCGCATGTGGCGGCGGGCGATCGGGCGGACGATCGCGAGCGAGGCGATCGAGCCCGCCGCGAACGCGCCGATCTGGAGCGGCACCGAGCCGCCCACCAGCGCGACGAGCGTGGCCAGCAGCGCGGCCAGGGCGACCGGGCCCAGGAAGAACCCGAGCGTGAGGATCTCCCCGCCCGCCAGCGCCGCTGCGATGACCAGCCACCAGGCCCAGTCCGGCATGGCGCGAATCGTATGTCAGGCGGCCGACGCGTCGAGCGCCTGCTCCACGTCGGCGAGCAGGTCCTCCGTGGTCTCGCAGCCGACGCTGAAGCGGATGAAGCCCTCCGGCACGTCGTTCCCGCCCCAGCGCGCGCGGCGCTCGGCGCTCGAGCGGACGCCGCCGAAGCTCGTCCCCTGCGCCACCAGCCGGCAGGCGGCCAGGAAGCGCTCCGCCCGCGCTCGGTCGGCGAGCGTGAACGAGACGATCGTGCCGTAGCGGGTCATCTGGCGCCGGGCCAGGTCGTGGGCCGGATCGCGGGTCAGGCCGGGGTAGCGGACCGAATCGACGTCGGAGCGGAACAGGAGGCGCTCGGCCAGGGCCTGCGCCGTGGTGCACTGGCGGTCGAGCCGCAGCTCGAGGGTGGCGATCGAGCGGTGCGCCAGCCAGGCCTCGAAGGGGCCCGGCACCGCGCCGGTCGCGGTCCGCCACTCGGCGAGCGCGGCGGCCTTCTCGGGATCGCGGGCGGCCACGTGGCCGAGGATCAGGTCGCCGTGGCCGGTGAGGTGCTTCGAGTCGCTCGCGACCGAGTAGTCGGCGCCCAGCTCGAGCGGCCGCTGGCCGAGCGGCGTCGCGAGCGTGTTGTCCACCGCCACCAGGGCGTCGCCGGAGCGGCGGACCACCTCGGCCACGTCGGTCACCTCGAGCCCCGGGTTCGACGGGGTCTCGAGCCAGACGAGCTTCGCCCCCTCGACCGGCACCTCCTCGCCGACCCGGTACTCGCGCACCTCCACCCCGCACTCGGCGAGCTGACCGTGCGCGAGCGTGCGCACCGCGGGGTAGCCGTCGCCCGGGACGACGAGCACGTCGCCGCCGCGCAGGAGCGGGAGCAGGACGGCCGACACCGCGGCCATGCCGGAGGCGAACGACACGGACGGGCCGCCCTCCAGCTCGGCCAGCGCGTCCTCGAGCAGGGTCCAGGTGGGGTTGCCGTAGCGGCCGTAGACGTACGGGATGCCCTCGGGGTCGCCCTCCAGGTGGTAGTAGGAGGCGAAGGTGGGGCCGGGCACGGGCGGCTCGGCCTGCCGCGGGCGCGGCATCCCGGCGTGGACCGCCCGCGTGCCGTCGCCCGCCACCTACGCCTCCAGCAGGGCGCGGGCGAAGTCGCTCGGGTCGAACGGGCGCAGGTCCTCGATCCCCTCGCCGATCCCGATCAGCTTCACCGGCACGCCCAGCTCCTCGGCGATGGCGAGCGCGATGCCGCCCTTGGCGGTGCCGTCGAGCTTGGTGAGCGCGATGCCGGTCACCTCCACCGCCTCGCGGAAGAGCATCGCCTGGCGCAGGCCGTTCTGGCCGGTGGTGGCGTCGATCACGAGCAGCGTCTCGTGGGGTGCGTCGGGGATCTGGCGTGCGATCACCTTGCGGACCTTGCGCAGCTCGTCCATCAGGTGCTGCTGGGTGTGCAGGCGGCCGGCGGTGTCGACGATCACCACGTCGTGCCCGCG
>JALZEZ010000130.1:0-2070 GCA_030861775.1 Actinomycetota bacterium | reverse complement strand
GGGCGGCCTCGACGGCGTCGAACGCCACGGCGCCGGGGTCGGACCCCTCCTTGGCCCGGATCACGTCGCAGCCGGAGCGCTCGCCCCAGGCCACGAGCTGCTCGACCGCGGCGGCGCGGAAGGTGTCCCCGGCCGCGAGCAGCACGGACTGGCCCAGCTCGTGGCGCAGGTGCCAGGCGATCTTCCCGATCGTGGTGGTCTTGCCGGTGCCGTTCACGCCGACCACGAGGACCACCGTCGGGTCCGCACGCAGGTCGATGCGGTCCTCGCCCGCCCGGGCCGCGTCCGCGAGCAGCTCGGTGAGCCGCCGGGTGAGCTGCTCGCCGCCGGCCAGCTCGCCGGAGCCGGCCTCGGTCTCCAGCCGCTCCACGATCCGGGCCGTGGTCCTCGCCCCCACGTCCGCGTAGATCAGCGTCTCCTCGAGCCGCTCCCAGGTCTCGTCGTCGAGCGTCTGGAAGACGCTGGCCTGGAGCTCCGCGCCGAGCGCCTCGCGGCTCTTGGCCATGTTCTCGCGCAGGCGGCGGAAGAAGCCGCGCCGCTGCTCCGGCTCCTCGGCGGCATCCGGCTCGGGCTCGGGGGCCCCGCCGTCGAGGATGAACAGCTCGCGCCAGGTGCGGGCCATCAGGCGAAGAAGTCGAGCAGGTGCTCGGTCACGGCCTCCGGGGCCTCCTCCGGCACCCAGTGGCCGCAGTCGGCGTACTCGGTGCGCACGTCGTCGCCCTTGCGCTCGTAGACCTCCGGCTGGAGCATCTTCATCAGCAGCTCGCGGCGGCCCATCAGCACCAGCGTGGGCACGTTGAGGCGCTTGCCCTCGAACTCGCCGCGCATCGCGCTCGGCAGCTCCTTGATGAGCCAGGTGCGGTAGGTCTGGACGGAGGCATTGGCGCGGGCGGGCTCCTTCCAGCGGTCGTCGTAGATCGCCAGCTCCTCCTCGGTGAACTCGCCCGCGCTGCGGGCGGCGCCGAGCATCCGCCGGGCCAGCCCGTTGCGCATGACGAACGAGCCCGCGAACGGCGCGGACACGAGCGACTGGTAGGCGAGGAACGCCAGCATGACCTGCGGGGGCGGCGGCCCCTCGCGCCACGGCGGCGGCGCGGCGAGGGCGGCGACGCGCTCGAAGCGCTCGGGGTGCTCGATCGCCAGCCGGTAGGCCACGACCGCGCCCCAGTCGTGGCCGGCGTAGCGGGCCTTCTCGATGCCGAGCTCGTCGAGGAGCGCCACCACGTCGCGGGCGAACTGCGATTTCTCGTAGCCCGACCTCGGGGCCTCCGACCAGCCGTACCCGCGCAGGTCGGGCACGATCACGCGGTAGCGCTCGGCGAGCGGCGCGATCTGGTGGCGCCAGGCGTACCAGTGCTGCGGCCAGCCGTGCTGGAGGATCAGCGGGTCGCCGGTGCCGGCCTCCGCGTAGTGCATGCGGAAGCCGTTCACTTCGGCGAAGCGGTGCTCGACGCCGGCGACCTCGGGCATGGGGGCGGCCATGCCCGGCACCTTACGCGGCGGTCCTGTCCTCCGTCTCGTCGCGGGCGAAACGGCGGCCCGGGGGCTCCGGCACGGTGGGATCGGACGCGGCGGCCTCGGCGCCCTCCGCCTCGCCCGGCTCCGCCCCCTCGGCCTCGCGCGGCATCCGCCGCGAGATCACCTTCGAGACGCCGTTCCCGGCCATGCTGACGCCGTAGAGGCAGTCGGCGGCGTCCATCGTGCGCTTCTGGTGGGTGACGACGATGAACTGGGCCCGGTCGCAGTAGCGGCGCAGGAGCTGGAGGAAGCGGTCGATGTTGGCGTCGTCGAGCGCGGCCTCGACCTCGTCCAGGATGTAGAACGGGCACGGGCGGGCCAGGAAGACGGCGAACATGAAGGCGAGGGCGACGAGCGACTTCTCGCCGCCCGACATCAGCGACAGCCGCTTCATCGACTTGCCCGCGGGGGTGACCTCGATCTCGACCCCGGGGTCGCCCGGCTCGGGGGCGGCCTCCTCGTCCTCCGCCGCGGGGGCCTCCGGGGCGGAGCCCTCCGAGGGGGCGGCCTCACCCGTCGCCGTGGCCGGCCGGCCGAGCGCGGCCGCTTCGG
>JALZEZ010000129.1 GCA_030861775.1 Actinomycetota bacterium | reverse complement strand
CCCTGGACCGCTGCAGCTTCACGCCGGCTCGCGATCGTGGCGCGACTCGCGGCTCAGGAGGACCCGTCCACCCCCGATCGCGGCGAGCATCGCCCCGACCAGCACGCCGACCGCCAGCACGCCGCCCCCTTCGGCGATCGTGACCGCCACCATCGTCAACCCGAGGACGAAGAGGAGACCGCCCACCAGGCGCGTCGACTGGCGGTAGGCCCGCTCCACGAGCGCAATCCTAGTGCCGCCTGCCGACCGCTCAGGCCGCCTCGCGCTGCTCCCTTGCGCTCCCGGAGTACTCGATGATCACCCGGCAGGGGCGTTCCTCGAGCACGGTCTCGTGCGCGCGGCCGACGATCGGCGCGCCACCGCGCCTCGACGGCGTCAGGGGCATAACGATCGCCCGCGCACGCATCGAGCGCGCCTCGTCCACGATCCGCCGGCCGGCCTCGCCCGGCCGGACCTTCTCCCAGTGCCCGGTCACCCGGCGGCCGCCGAGCACGCGGGCGGAGTCGATCGCCGCCTGGGCCCGCGCCTCCTGCTCCGGCAGCGGGGCGTCGATCGGCGCGCTGGCCGGGACGGTGATCGTGGCGACCACGTGGATTCCGCGGCGGCGGCGGGCGGCGAGCTTCACGGCCGTCGTCACCGCCTGGCGCGAGTAGCGCCCGTCCTCGAACGCGACCAGGACCGACTCGTACTCGACCTCCCGCTCCACGATCGGCCCCGGCACGACGATCTTTGTGGTCTGGCCGAGCGGCAGCCCCATGCGCCGCCGGTAGAGCGCGAATGTGGTCATCCCGAGCGCGATCCAGGTCACGCCGACGATCAGCGTCTCGAGGTTCAGCAGCGTGACCACGACGAACGCCGTCCCGGTGCCGAGGCCGCCGGCGATGGCGAACAGCGGCAGGTCGTGGCCGCGGAAGCGGAGGTTGCCGGGGCCGCGGAACGGGCGCTCGGCGTCCGGCTGCTTGATCCGCAGGGCCACGACCGCGGCGTGGGCGACGGTGAACGAGAGCATCGCGCCGAACGCGTACACCGTGCCCAGGAACTTCGCCTGCCCGGGAAGCAGCGTGAGGCAGGCCACGAAGCCGAACACGACGATCGCCACGTAGGGCGTCTTGTAGCGCGGGTGCAGCCGCCGCATGCTCTCGGGGAGCTGGCGGTACTGGCCCATCGAGTAGCTCAGACGCGAGAGGCCGATCAGGCCGGCGTTCGTGGCCACGAACAGGATCGTGGCCGCGAGCAGCCCCACGTAGATCTCGGCCGGGCGCTGGAGCGAGCCGAGCCCGAGCTCCTTCACCACACCGAGGATCGGGTTGTCCGCGTAGCCGCCCTCGGCGCTGCTGACCGCCAGCGGCGTCGTGCCGGCTTCAACCGGCATCGCCGACAGCGCGACCGCCGGCAGCGTGAGCGAGATGGCCAGCACCGCGACGACCACGCCCTTCATCGCGCGCGGGATCGTCGTGCCGTAGTCGCGCGCCTCCTCGGCCATGTTCGAGATCGTGTCGATGCCGGTGAAGGCGACCATCCCCACCGGGATGGCGATGAGGAAGTCGCTGAGGGTCGGCGAGGTCCCGAAGTCGACGTTCTCGACCAGCGTCTCCGGCGAGAGCACGAGCACCACGCCGATGAGCACGAGCGTGACCTGGGTGATGAAGTCGGCGATGGCCAGGAAGACGTTCAGCCCCGCCGCCTCGCGCGCGCCGAAGACGTTCACCGCGCCCAGCACGGCGATGACCCCGATGCCGAACAGGATGTCGCCGGGCGAGTGCAGCAGCGGCTCCCACAGCACGCCGAGGTAGTGCGGCAGGAAGAACGCCGAGATCGCGACCGTGATGATGTAGTTGAGCATCTGGCCCCAGGCCGTCATGGCCGACCAGAACTCGTTGAAGGCGTGCCGCGCGAACGACGACGAGCCGCCCGCCTCGGGGTACATCGTCGTGGCCTCGGTGTAGGTGGCCGCGGTGCAGGCGAAGATCAGGCCCGCGATCAGGAACACGATCGGCGTCATGCCGAGCGCGAAGACCGCCACCAGCCCGAGCGCGTAGTAGATCGAGCTGCCCACGTTGCCGTAGGCGGTGCTGAACAGCGCCCCCGTGCCGAGGACCCGCTCGAGCTGTGCGTGTCGTGGGCGCCGCTCGGCCATCAGCGGCGCAAAGCTACTCCGGGCGGCGGCGCGGCTGCCGCGCCGCCGCCGCGCGCGCTAGATCAGGAACGGGATGATCAGGAGCGCCACGATGTTCGCGACCTTGATCATCGGGTTGATCGCCGGGCCGGCGGTGTCCTTGTAGGGATCGCCGACGGTGTCTCCGGTCACCGAGGCGGCGTGCGCCTCGGAGCCCTTGCCGCCGTACTCGCCGTCCTCGATCAGCTTCTTGGCGTTGTCCCACGCGCCGCCGCCCGAGGTCATCGAGATCGCGGCGAAGAACCCCACGATGATCACGCCGATCAGCAGGCCGCCGAGCGCCTGGTAGGACAGGACGCCCACCACGACCGTGACGACGATCGGGATCAGCGACGGGAGGATCATCTCCCGCTGCGCGGCCCGGGTCACGATCGCCACCGAACGCGCGTAGTCCGGCCGCTCGGTGCCCTCCATGATCCCCGGCTTCTCGCGGAACTGCTGCCGGACCTCCTCCACCACGCCGCCGCCGGCGCGGCCCACCGACTCGATCGCCAGCGCGGCGAACAGGTAGACCATCATGCCGCCGATCAGGAGGCCGATCAGCACCTCGGGCTGGGAGATGTCGAAGCCCTCGAGGGTCTTGCCCTCCTTGACCGCCTCCTCGTCCAGCTCGATCACGAACGCCGCGAACAGCACGAGCGCCGCGAGCACGGCCGAGCCGATCGCGTACCCCTTGGTCACGGCCTTGGTGGTGTTGCCGACCGCGTCCAGCGGGTCGGTGATGTCGCGCACGTCCTGCGGCAGGTCGGCCATCTCGGCGATGCCGCCGGCGTTGTCGGTGATCGGGCCGAAGGCGTCGAGCGCGACGATCAGGCCGGTCAGCGAGAGCTGGGCCATCACCGCCACTCCGATGCCGTAGATCCCGGCCAGCTCGTTCGCGGCGAGGATGCCGAGCGCGAGCAGGATCGCCGGGGCGGCCGTGGACTGGAAGCCCTGGGCGAGGCCCTGGATGATGTTGGTCGCGTGGCCGGTCTGCGACGCCCGCGCGGTGGTCCTCACCGGGCGGAAGCGGGTGGACGTGTAGTAGTCCGTGATCACGAACAGCCCGGCCGTGATCGCCACGCCGATCAGCGTGCAGAGGTAGAACTCGATCGGGTCGGGCACCGAGTCGCCGCCGAGCAGGAAGTTCGAGGTCTCGCCGCTCGAGGTCAGGTCGTCGGTGAGCCAGAGGGTGATCGGCAGGAAGGCCAGCGCGGCCAGCACGCCGGAGACGATCAGGCCCTTGTAGAGCGCGGCCTCGACGTTGCCGGTCTTCGTCCGCACGGCGAACGTGCCGATGATCGACGCCACCAGTGAGACGCCGCCGATGATCAGCGGGTAGACGGCGGCCTCGCCGAGCTGGTCGAAGGTCAGGACGCCGAGGAGCATCACGGCCACGGCGGTCACGGCGTAGGTCTCGAACAGGTCGGCGGCCATGCCGGCGCAGTCGCCGACGTTGTCGCCCACGTTGTCCGCGATCACGGCCGGGTTGCGCGGGTCGTCCTCGGGGATGCCGGCCTCGACCTTGCCCACGAGGTCGGCGCCCACGTCGGCCGCCTTGGTGAAGATGCCGCCGCCGAGCCGGGCGAAGACCGAGATCAGCGAGCCGCCGAAGCCGAGGCCGACGAGCGCGTCGACCGCGTCCTTCTCGTCCACGTCGAAGATCAGCAGCGCGCCGTAGTAGCCGGCCACGCCGAGCAGGGCCAGGCCGGCCACGAGCAGGCCGGTCACGGCCCCGCCCTTGAAGGAGATGTCGAGGGCCGGCGGGATGCCGCCGCGGGCGGCCTCGGCCACGCGGGTGTTCGCGCGCACCGAGACGTTCATGCCGATGAAGCCGGCAGCCGCGGAGAACGCGCCGCCGATGACGAATCCGATCGCGGTCTCGATGTTCAGCGCGATCGCGAGCACCACGGCCAGCACGACCGCGACGTAGCCGATGATCGTGTACTGGCGCCTCAGGTAGGCCTGCGCGCCCTCCTGCACGGCGGCGGAGATGCGCTGCATCTCCTCGTTGCCGGCCGACTTGGCCAGCAGCCAGCGCGAGGTCGCGATGCCGTAGACGAGCGCGCCGCCCGAGCAGACGAGCGCGATGATGATCCCGTAGTCGGTCAGGAAGTCGGTCAAGGAAGGTCCCTCCGGTGTGATTCAGCGGCCGGCCGCGCGTGAGGCACGCCTGGCACTCCGGGCGCGTAGAGACCCGGCTAAGCGGCCGAGCAGTCTAGCGTGGCCCTGGGAGATCCCCAGCGCGACCACGATCAGGGCGGCTCCAGCGGGTTCGTGCCAGCCGACGCTCTCGCCCAGGACGACTATCCCGAGGGCCGCGGAGAAGAGCACGATCAGGTAGCCGACCGACGAGGCGGTGGCCGCTCCCGCCTCCCGCACCACCGCGAAGAACATCGCGTAGACCAGGCCCGTCCCCAGGACTCCCAGGGCGATCATGCTCCCGATCGCCTCCCCGCTCAGGCCGGGGTCGGGGGCGCCCGCGAGCGATGCCACCAGCGCGAGCTGGACCGCGGCGCACGTGAGCTGGCCGGCGGACAGCGCAAGCCCGCTGTCGGCCCGTCCGGTCAGGAACCGGCGCGTGAAGATCAGGCCGATCGCGTAGCAGACGGCGGCCAGGAAGAAGGCGGCCTGGCCGGCCACGGACGAGCCTCCGAGCCCCTCCCAGGGGGCGAGCACGGTGACCACGCCCACGAACCCGAGGCCGAGGCCGAGGACCTGGTCGCGGGTGGGCCGCTCCTCGCGCAGCGCGACCGCCAGGAGCAGCAGGGTCCAGAGCGGGGTGGTGCCGTTCCAGATCCCGGCCAGCACCGACGAGGCGCGCTGCTCGCCCCAGGCGAAGCAGACGAACGGGACCGAGTTCCAGAAGACGGCCAGGATCGCGAGCTGGCCCCACACGGCGCGCCCGCGCGGCAGGCGGTGGCCGAACGCCAGCACCAGCAGGTGGAGGGTGGCCGCCCCGAGCACGACCCGGCCCAGCGCCACGTGGGTCGCCGCCAGCTCCTCGCCGGCCACCTTGATGAACAGGAAGCTGGCCCCCCACAGCGTCGAGACGCCGAGGAAGTGGAGCTGCCAGGGGATGCGGCGGGTCAGGTGCCCGGTGGCGTCCAGATCTTGGAGCGCGCCTTGGCCCGCTCCGCCTCGTCGCCGGCCTGCTGCGGCTGCTCAGGCTGGTCGGGTTGCTGGGCCTGTTGCTGCTGCTGCTCGCCCCCGCCACCCTGCGACTCGCGCACGTACGCCATCTGGAGCTGGCTGAGCGCGTCCCTGATCGGCGTCTGCACCTCCTCGGGCAGGAGCGGCAGGAGGGCGCGGGCGCCCTCGATCGCCAGCTTCGCCTGCTCGAGGTCGCCGTCCTCGCCCAGCTTCTGGCCGCCGACGTTGATCAGCATCACCACGTTCTGGACCAGCACGTCCGGCACCGAGACGCGCCGGAGCTGCTCCTCGAACGCGCGCAGCTCCTCCTCGGTCGGTTGTGGTTGCTCGCTCGTCATGTGGTCACCCCCTGTCCCGCATAGCTCGTCTGAGTTGCCGCCACCTCGGCGGCGAAGACCTCCTCGATCGACGCACCGCCCTCGAGCGCCTCGCGCTGGCGCTGGGCGCCGCCCTGGTCGGGCAGGACGGGGTCGATGCCCAGTGCGGTGCGGGCCGGCGCGGTCCAGGCCAGCAGCCGGTCGGGCAGCGCGGCCGCCGAGAACTCCTCGCCCCGCTCGAGGTCGATCATCCGCCCGTCGAGCCCGTGGCGGATCGCGCGCCAGAGGTTCTCGTCCACCAGCCGCTGCGGGGCGGGCGGCGGCGCGCTGCCGTCGTCGTGGTCGAGGGCCGCCTGGGCCACGCAGGCGACGGCGAGGCCGGCGACGGCGGTCGAGTCCTCGGCGCTGGTCTGGGCGTCGCAGATGCGCAGCTCGACCGTCCCGAACGAGTGGTGCGGGCGCACGCTCCACCAGAGCTGGGTGTGCTCCACGATCGAGCGCGTGCGGACCAGCAGGTCGATGTGCTGAGCGTAGGCGGCGAAGTCGCCGAACGGCTCCGGGATCCCGCAGCGGGGGAAGCTCTTGGTGAAGATCTGGCTGCGGGCGGAGGCCAGGCCGGAGTCGAACCCGTCGAGGAACGGGGAGTTGGCCGAGACGGCGAGCAGCTCGGGCAGCACCTGGCGGAGGCGGTCGCAGACGGCGATCGCGCGGTCCGCGCCGCGGATGCCCACGTGCACGTGCAGGCTGAAGGTGTTGTTGCGGCGGGCGACGTAGCCCAGGTCGCGCTCCAGGCGGCGGTAGTGCTCGGTGTCGATGATCTCCTGCTCCCACCAGGGGCTCCAGGGGTGCGTCCCGGTGGCGGAGAGGAGCACGCCCCGCTCGGCGGCCAGGCGGAAGAGCTGGACGCGGGCCTCGCGCTGGCTCGCGAGGGCGTCCGCGAAGGTGTCGCCCTTGGCGGAGCGGATCTCGATCTCCGAGGAGATCAGCTCGCCGGCCGCGCGGTCGGCCAGCACGGGGTGCTCGTCGGCGGCCGCCTTCAGCTCGTCGAAGCGCTGCGTGAGCGCGCGCGTCTCCGGGTCGAGGATCCCGAACTCCTCCTCGATGCCGACCGTGAAGTCGTCGGAGGCCTCGAAGACCTCCCTCGCGCGAGCCATGTCGAGCATCTGACTAGGTCAGGTAGAAGTACAGCGCGTACAGCAGGTCGACGGCGGGGCTCGACGTGTGCACGGTCACGTCCGGCGGCACCTGGAGCAGGGCCTCCGAGTAGTTGAAGATGATCTTCACGCCGGCGTCGACCAGGTCGTCCGCCACCCGCTGCGCCGCGTCGGTCGGGACGGCGAGGACGCCCACCACGATCTGCTGGTCCGTCACCACCTGGCCCATGTCCGTGTAGGGCCGGACCTTCAGGGCGCCGACCGGCTCGCCCACCTTCGAGGAGTCGGCGTCGAACACGGCCACGATGCGGAAGCCGTGGTCGGCGAAGATGTCGGAGCCGGCGATGGCCTTGCCGAGGTGGCCCGCGCCGAAGAGCGCGATGTTGTGCTGGCCGGCCGTGCGCAGGATCTTGCGGATCTGCGAGACCAGCGCGTCGACGTTGTAGCCCACCCCGCGCTTGCCGAACTTGCCGAAGCCGGAGAGGTCGCGGCGGATCTGAGTGGAGTTCACGTGCGTGTAGTCCGCGAGCTCCTGCGAGGAGATGGTGTCCTTCCCCATCTTCTTGGCCTGGGTCAGGACCTGGAGGTAGCGCGAGAGGCGCGCGGCGACTCCGAGGGAGAGGCGCTCGGCGCCTGCTTCGGCGAGCGCCGGCGCGCCGCCGTCGAGGGCCTGGAAGCTCACGGTGGGAGGGTATCGAGGCGGTGGGCGAGCTCGGTCCGGTCCACGCCCAGCTCGAAGGCCTCCTCGCCGTCGATCTCCAGCACCGGAATGCGCTCTCCGTAGGCGTTCCAGAGCCGCGGGTCGGCGGACACGTCGACCTCCCGCAGGTCGAAGGGGCGGTCGGCGCGGATGGCCTCCACCGCGGCGCGGGCCTCGTCGCAGAGGCAGCAGCCGGGCTTGCCGTAGAGGGTGACCTGCGTCATCGGATCGTAAAGGGCGCTGACTCGGCGGTGGCCGTGCCGCCGCCGGGGCCGGTCGCGATGGCCCTGAAACGGTAGTCGCCGGGCTTCAGGTCGCTGTCGCCCGGGAGCGTGTACGAGTAGTCGCCGGGGAGCAGGTCGGGGGCGCCCCCGGGCGGAGTCAGCTCGCGGGCCTCCTTCCCCCGGGCGTCGATCAGCGTCAGGCGGAGCGAGCCGACGGGCTCGACCCGGATGCCCTGCTTGCCGCGGTCGACGCCTCCGAGCGCGAAGCGGACGCCGCTCACCTCGCCGCCCTGCGCGACGGCGGTGAGCTTGCCGAGCTTGGGCGCGGGCGGGGCGGTCAGCGGGACGAGCAGCGGGACGGCGATGGCG
>JALZEZ010000389.1 GCA_030861775.1 Actinomycetota bacterium | reverse complement strand
CGGTCTGCCCCGCGAGGTGCGTGGCGGCCCCCTCGCACAGCCAGGCCCAGCGCAGGTAGCGGGCGAAGCTCCGCGGCGTGAACGGCGGGGGCAGGGCCGGGTTGTTCGCCCCGATCGCGACGTGCGCGTACTCGTGCTGCGGCGTGAGCATCAGCGCCTCGCGCGAGCCGGCCACGGCCGAGCCGCGCGCCTCGAGTGCCTCCGGCGTGAGCACGTGTATCTCGCGCGCCGTGAACCAGCCCGCCATGTAGCGCCGCGCGGCCGGGGCCGCCGCCATCCGGGCCAGCGGCAGCCACGGCTGGGCCAGCCGCAGCGCTCCCGGGCTCGGGTGCATGATCACCGCCACCTCGCCGGGGGTCGTCTCGAGCACGCCGTCGAGCCGGTCGCGGAAGCGCTCGAGCTCCTCCAGCACGGCGGCGGCCGCGTCCGCGTCGCGCTCCTCGTGGCGCGCCGAGAACGAGGGCGAGTGCGACTCCACCCAGGACACCTGGAGTACTCTCGCCGATCGCATGGGTGGAGGGCTGCGCCGACTGCTCGCGGGGGGCATAGCGTCCCTGATCTGCGCCGCGGGCGCGGGCGGCGCCGCCGCGCAGGACCAGCTCCCGCAGGGCACCGACTACGGCGGCTTCCGCAACGTCCTGCCGGGCGGCCAGGGCGAGACCGTGAACGCGTTCGAGCTGGCCCAGTCCGAGCTGAGCGGCGACCCGCCGGCGACGTTCGTGAACCAGCTCCCGATGTACACGGACATCCTGAAGGCGTCGCCGAACCTCCAGCCGGCCGACCTCGACAAGTACTTCAAGTCCGCCCGCTTCGGCGTGGCCGACGGCGACGCGGCCCGCACCTACAGCCCGCGCCCCGGGGTCACGGTGATCCGCGACCGCCTCGGCGTGCCGCACGTCTACGGCCAGACCAGCCGCGACGTGGCCTTCGGCGCCGGCTACGTCTCGGCCGAGGACCGGCTGTTCCTGATGGACGTGCTGCGCCACACCGGCCGGGCGCGGCTCACCGAGCTGATCGGGGCGGGCGAGAACGACTCCACCCTCCGGATGGACGCCCAGCAGCTCATGGTGGCCGACTACTCCGAGGAGGAGCTCGAGGCCATCCTCGAGAACGCCACCGCCGCCGCGGGCGAGGAGGGGCGCCGGATGCGGGACGACTTCGAGCAGTACGCCGCCGGCATCAACCAGTACATCGCCGAGGCCCGCTCGGACAGCTCGAAGATGCCGGTCGAGTACCAGGCGCTCAGCCGCCCGCAGGGCGCGGCGGACTGGAAGCCGACCGACTCGGTCGCCGTGGCCAGCCTGATCGGCGGGATCTTCGGGAAGGGCGGCGGGCGCGAGGCCGACGCCAGCCAGGTACTGCTCGCCGCACAGCAGCGCTTCGGCGAGCGCGGCGGGCGCAGGGTCTTCCGCGACTTCCGCGCCGAGAACGACCCCGAGCACCCGTTCACCACCAGCCGCCGCTTCCCCTTCGACCGTCCGTCCCGCGGGCGCGGCCAGGGCGTCGCGCTGCCGGACCTGGGCTCGATCCAGCCGCGCAACCCGGTGATCGCGGGCGGCGGGTCCGGCGGCGGCTCGGGCGCCGGCGCGCAGGGCCCGGCCTGGCTGGAGGAGCTCCAGCGCCGCGGGCTGGTCTTCCCCAAGCGCCAGTCGAACGTGCTGCTGGTCAACTCGCGCAGGTCGAAGTCCGGCAAGGCGTTCGCGATCATGGGCCCGCAGGTCGACTACTACTCGCCGCAGATCCTGATGGAGATGGACCTCCACGGCGGCGGCTACGACGCCCGCGGCGCGACCTTCCCCGGGATCAGCCTCTACGTCCTGCTCGGCCGCGGGCAGGACTTCTCGTGGAGCGCGACCACCGCCACCACGGATGTCGTGGACCAGTTCGTGGAGCGCCTCTGCAACCCGGACGGCTCGCCGCCCACGCGCGACTCCACCCACTACATGTGGAAGGGCGCCTGCGTGCCCTTCAAGCAGCGCGACTACACGGTCACCACGCCGGTCGCCGCCACCGACCCGAGCGCCGCCCCGCGCCAGGTCACCTTCCGCGCGCTGCGCAGCGTGCACGGGCCGATCCAGGCCACGGCCACGGTGGGCGGCGCCCCCGTCGCGATCGCCTCGGCCCGCTCGACCTTCTTCCACGAGCTCGAGTCCTCGCTCGCATTCAAGCGCCTCAACTTCAACGAGGTGCGCTCGGCGCGCACGTTCCAGGACGCGGTCTCGAACATCAACTTCGCCTTCAACTGGTTCTACGCGGACGATCGCGACATCGCCTACCTCCAGTCCGGCTGGTACCCGCGCCGGGCGCGCGGCACCGACCCCAGCCTCCCGGCCTGGGGGACCGGCGAGTACGACTGGGTGCGCTTCAAGCCCGACGGCTACAAGACCCGCCGCATGCCGGTCAGCGCACTGCCGAAGGCGATCAACCCGGCCTCCGGCTACATCGTCAACTGGAACAACGGGCAGGCGCCGGGCTGGCGGTCGGCGGACGACGTGTGGTCCTACGGCCCGGTCCACCGCTCGCAGATCCTCGAGAAGCCGCTCCAGCGCACGCTCCGGCGCGAGGGGCGCACCGACCTCACCCGGCTGACCCAGATCAACATCGAGGGCGCGACCGTGGACCTGCGCGGCCAGGAGGTCCTGCCGCTGATGCTGCGGGTGATCGGATCGACCGGGGAGGGCCCGCTGCGGCCGCTGGCCGAGCTGCTCGACACCTGGCGCCGGACCGGCGCGCACCGGCGCGACCTCGACGGCGACAACGTCTACGACCACAGCCCCGCCGTCGCGCTCTTCGACGAGTGGTGGGACCGCTGGCTGACCGGCGCCTTCCAGCCGGTGCTCGGGCAGGCGCTGATGGAGCGGATCCGCTCGATCAACCCGTTCTCGCAGATGCCGCCGCCGGGCGGGAGCACCTGGTTCGACGGCTGGCAGGGCTACGCCAGCAAGGACCTGCGGCGGCTGCTGCGCAAGCGCGTGCGCGGCCCGCTCTCGCGCGCCTACTGTGGCCGCGGCTCGCGCGCCCGCTGCCGGGCGATGCTGCTGGCCACGCTGTCCGAGGCCGCCGCGCGGGTGCGCGAGAAGTACGGCGTCTCCGACCTGGCGGCGGTGAAGGTGCCCGCCACCTGCGGCAGCCCGCGCACCTGCGACCAGATCGAGTTCACGACCGCCGGCGCCGTGGCCACCCCGCCGATCCACTGGCAGAACCGTCCGACGTTCCAGCAGATCGTCGAGCCCCAGGGCCACCGGCCCCGCTGAGCGGGGTCGGCGCCTAGCCGGCCGGGCCCCCTAGCGCCGCGGCGGGCGCCGCTTCGTCTTCGGCTTCGACTTCTTGCAGCCCTTGTAGACGCGCGTGCTGATGATCTCGGTGCCGTTCGAGTGGAAGACGTGGATGCGAACCACGAAGCGTTTGCGCGGCAGGGCCCTCAGGGCGATCCGGCGCACGTCGCGGCCCTTCACGCGCACCTTCCGCTTCCCGTTCACGAACGCCTCGACGCGCACGATCCGCGTGTGCCGCGGGCGGTGCAGCTTGAAGCGGAACCGGCGCCGGTCCACGCAGTCGCGGGTGCCCGGCAGGCCCAGCGGGTTCGAGGGACCGCTGCCCGCGGCCGCGGCCGCTCGCTCCTCGGGGG
>JALZEZ010000128.1 GCA_030861775.1 Actinomycetota bacterium | reverse complement strand
GATCTCGGCGACGACCGGCTCGAGCTCGGCGATCACCGGCACGTAGCGCTCGCGGCCGCCCTTGGCGATGTCGGGGCTCACCCAGATGAAGCCCGGGCGCTGGAAGTGCCGGCCTTGGAGCCCGCGCAACTCGGCGTTGCGCAGGCCGGCGCAGATGCCGAGGTAGATCGCGCGCCGCTCGCGCGTGCCCGTCGCCGCGGCGAGCATCGCCGCCACCTCGGAGCGGGTGAGGCGGTAGACCGCCGGCGGGCGCTTGCGCGGCCGGCGCGTCTGGCGGGCCGGGTTGTCGGGGCGGCGGACCTCGTTCCCGTGGTCGTCGATCGCGCCCTCCTCCATCAGCCAGTCGTAGAAGCTCACGAGCACCGAGCGGTGCTTGCGCTGGGAGTTGGGGTGGCGCCAGCGCGCGAGTGTGCGCTTCACGTCCTGCCGCGTGACGTAGCGCGGATCGCGGTTGTCGACGTCCTCGGCGTGCGCGTCGAGCGCAAAGCGATAGCCGCGCTCGGAGGCATCAGAGTTGAGTCGACCCTGGGCGCGCATGTCGTCGATGAAGACGTCGACCGCCTTGCGGAACCTCACGTCCGCACCGCCTGGCGAGGTAGCTCATCCCAGGTGCGGCCGTCGAGCTCGCGCCCACCGGCCTTCGGAGTCCGGCCGCCCCATTGCTTGAAGAAGAACGCGGTCCCACTGGTCTGAGCTGCGTCTCGGAGGTCGCGGACCCACTCGACCCTCATAGGGCGGTGACGGGGCCCTGACTCGCCGCCCGCGATCAGCCAGTCGATGCCGGTGAGGTCGAGCGTGTGCTGCCACGTCCAACCGCGGTACTCCGGCGGCAGCGGATACACGCGGTCGGCGAACACCAGCGGCCCGAGCAGCGGCTCAGCGCTGATGAAGCGCACCGCCGCTGGCGTCTCGCGCAGGAGGTCGGCGCGGTGGACGAAGCGGCGGTTCTCGATGGAGGTGCCGAGCCAGATGTTGGGGATCGGAGACTCGAACGGGTCAGGGATCACCTCGCGCTCCAGCGCGTAGACCGCCCGCATGTACGCGGCCATGCGCTCCGGGCGCTTCGTCAGCACTTGGAACGTGTGGTGCCGCGTGGCCTTCATCGGAATGAACACGCGGTCGATGAACTCGTCCGGCACGTCCTCGTGGAACAGATCGCTCATCGAGTTCACGAACACCATCCGGGGCTGGCGCCAGCGCAGCGGCTCGTCGAGCTTGTCCGGGTGGAGCGTCAGGCCGAAGCCCGGGCCGCTCGTCTTCGGATCCCCGTCGCGCTGGTAGCGGGCTTGGCCCATCGCCTTCAGACGGCCGGCCAGTGTGAGCGCGTAGCAGTGAGCGCAGCCCGGCGACACGCGGTCGCACCCGGTGACGGGGTTCCACGTCGCGTCGGTCCACTCGATCGAGGTGGTGCTCACACGCACCCCCGATACGGCTGCGGGCGGGTCTCTCCGCGCACGTACAACGGGTGTCGCGGGTGACCATCCTGCGTCGTGCCGAGACAGCGAACGTCAGGGCCGAGCAGGGGGAGAACGAGCGGCGCGCGGTTCAGCGCGGCCGGGTTATTGCCCCACGCCGCGACGACAAGCGCGGCTTGCTCCGCCTGGTCGCCGAGATAGTCCTCGTTCTCGGGCCCGACTACATCGACGCCGTGGCGCGCGCTTGCCTTCGCCAGCTCGCGCGGGTCCGTCGCGCGGAACGCGAAGAGGTTGCACATGACGATCTCGCCGTAGCCCCACGAGCGCGCGAACTTCACGCACTTGCGGATCGTGGGATCGTCGCGCTCGGCGTCGGCCGTCGAGGGGTTCAGCCCAACGAAGAGCACCGCCTCCTTGAGCGGGTCCCAGGTCCGCCAAAGTGCGTAGCGGTAGGTGCCGCAGTCGGAGAGGTCGGCCGCGCGGTGGATGCCGCCGCCCACATCGAGGCGCGTCTGCCCGTTCACGCGGCGGCCCCAGGTAGCTCAGCCGTGCCGAGCGACTGATCACCCCAATAGTCCCAGCCAGCAAGCCGGGCCCGGCGGGCGAACATCTCCAGACGGGGCTCAGGCGACACGCGCTCGACCAGGTCCATGAAGCCCTCCGGCTTCGCGCTGTGCTCCTTGCCGCCGTTGCCGCGCAGGTAGCGCTGCCGCCAGAAGACGACACCAGCGGGCAGCTCGTCGTTCGGCCAGGCGGCCCCCCCCCCCTCGACGCCAACAGGCACGGCTCGTGGCCGTTGCCGTTGAACTGCCCGGTGCCGGGGTTACGCAGGCCCCAGATCAGCTCGCCGACAGGCTCGAACCCCCACGCCCGAGCGACCGCTGCGGCGATCCCCTCGCGAAACAGCTTGCGGGTGGACCAGAGGTAGAGCTGCGCGCGACCGGCCGCCCACTCGGCGACCGGCAGGGCCATGATGTCCTCGATCGACATGAAGTCGTAGGGCACTTCGGTCGATCGCGCCCGTCGCCCGCCCGCCTTGATTTCACGGGTCGCGAGCGGCCACGGCGGATCCGCGACGATCGTGCGGTAGCCCGTCACGCCGAAACCGCCTGCAGCTCGCGCTTGAGCCACTGCATGCGCTTCCCGATCGCGAGTCCGCGAAGGGGCTCATGGACCGGCCCGCGCGCTCGATAGACGCCGCCGCGCAGCTCCTCGGCGAGCACCCGGTAGTGGCCGCCGGCGAGCAGTGTGAAGGCCGCGTCGCGGTCGCACGTCACCGCAGCGGCAGCTACCCAGCGCCCCCACCCTTCGCGCCCCTTGGGCGAGTAGTCCTCCAGCGAAACGTCGTAGGGCGCGACGATCCGGTCGGGCGAGAGCAGGCCGTAGAACGCGCTGATGACCCACCAGCGATCGAAATGCCTATCGGCGTACGCAGCCGCCAGCCGGAAGAGGTTTGAGGTGTAGAGCTCCCGCGCGGGCGCCGCGTGATCGAGCTTCGCCGCGCCGCAGCTCACCAATGCGATGCGCCTCACTCGACCGTCTCCATCGCAAGCAGCGCCGCCCCGACGCCCGCGGTCCCGGCCAGCGACTGCCGGACCGCCTTGAAGGTCCCCATCCCGCCGTCCTCGGCGATCCGCACGATCGCGTCGATCACCGGGATCCCGTCGTGGGTGACCATGTCCATGATCCCGGGGACGTTCTCCATCATGAACGCGTGCGGGTGGATCTCGCAGACGATGCGCATGAACTCGAAGACGAGTTCGTTGCGCGGGTCGTCGGTCTTCCGCTGCCCGGCGCGCGAGAACCCCTGGCACGGCGGGCCCCCGAAGACGCAGCCGATGTCGTCGCCGGTCAGCTCGAGATCGTCCAGGATCTGCTCGCCCGTGAGCGCGCGCACGTCGCCGAGGTAGAAGTGCTCGCAGGGCTGCACGCCCGCCTCGTTCGCGATCCAGCCCTCGCCCGGTGCCAGCTCCTTGTCGCCGACCTTCGCGTGGCAGACCTCGAAGAACTCAGTCGCGGAGACGGCCTCGCCGCGGTGTTCGGCGTGCCAGGCGGTCTCTCGTTTCGTGCCCTCCGGCAGCTCGTCGCCGACCAGGTGCACGACCGTGTGCGGGCCGCCGAGGTTGCAAAGGTAGGTGACCGCGGCCGTGGCCCAGCCGTCGCTGGCAGCCACCACGTGCCAGCCGGCCGTCTTGAAGCCGCACGAGAAGCCGCCGGCGCCAGCGAAGAGGTCGATGCCGAGCGGCTGCTGCTCCAGCGGCGGGACCGTGCTGTAGCCGTCTTCGTGCTCGTCGCCGGGCGGCAGCCAGAGTCCCGACCCGTGACGCTCGAAGCCGTCGCCCACCTCCCACTCGCGTTCGCGGCAACCGGGCAACAGGAGATTCCCGCTCACGCCGCGACCGCCTCTGACATGTCGGGCGGCACGAACCCCGGAGGCTTGACGATCTTGCCGTCAGGCCGGCGCAGGCCGGCGCGCATCTTGTCCATCGCGGACAGCGCGTTCGGGTGCTCGTGGAACTCGTCGAGCATCCGCGCGGCGGCGCTCTGACGGATGTCGACCGGGTCGCAGGCGACTTCCTCGCCGTCGGCCGCGCAGACAACGCACAGGCGATCATGGACACGCGGCGTCACGCCGTGGCCGCGGGGGCACAGGTAGACGATCCAAGAAGGCGCGAAGTGACCAGTCACGCGAACCACCTGGGCGGCCGTGAAGAGGTATCGATCGCACTCGAAGCGCGCGAGCTCGACCGCCGCGCGGGCGTCGGCCTCGGTGACCATCGCCACCTCAGCCACGCAGCACCGCGCCCTCGTCTACGACGGACCGGTAGAGATCACCGCGCTGGGCGGCGGCCAGCGCCTTGCGGTGCAGATCGGCTTCCCAGCGCGCGAGGTCGATGCTGGCCCGCAGCCGGCGCCGGCGGCGCCAGTACCACCGCGAGGTGGCGTCGTGCTCGGCCTGCAAGGTTTGCCGCCGTGCGACGGCGAGGTGCAGCCAGGTGAGGACCAGCACCGTCTGGACCGTGCGGGCTTGGTGGTTATCCACTGAGCGCCCTGTCCCGAGCCGCCCGCCGCGGCGTGTGCTCGATCGTCCTGGTTGAGCAGCGCACGACCATCGCCCGGTCGCGCACCGACTCACGGATCGCGGCGGCTGCCTCAAGCGGTAGCCCAGCAGGCACCCGCGGGGGGTTCTGGCGGCTGCTGGCGAAGAACTCGGCGTAGGCGCGTGCGTAGGAAGGGCCGAGCTTTTGCAGCCCGCGCAGGTGCTCGTTCATGTCTTCCTTGACGCCGGAGAGGATCTGCACCAAGTCGGGCGTCACGACTTGACTCCGAACAGCCGCTCGCGGACGTCGGGCGGGAACTCCGCCATCGCACGCCGCCCGTCAGCCGACTCGGCCCAGCGCCTGCCCTCCTCCGGCGTGCCGTCGAACTCGCCTTCCTTGACGGCAGCGATGATGACCTTGATGCGGGCGCGCTGCGGGGGGTTCGAGCGCGGACCCTTGGCCTCGTTCAGCTCCTTGACCAGACGCAGCAGCTCCATGCCGTCGGCGACCTCCGCCGGCGCGAAGTAGTCGTCGAAGTGCCCCTCGCGCGCGCGGCGGGCCAGGTCCGGGAGCCCGCACTCGTCAAGCACGCGGCCGAGGTACTCAGTGGTGAGCTCGCCGTCGCGCCGACGCTCCCACCAGTACGACGGGGCGCCGCGTCGGGGCATTCTCACGCTCACCGATCCCACCACCGATCCGGCCACTCGTGCCGCGGCGGCAGGGGCGCCGTCCGCTCGATCTCAGCGCGCGGAACCGCGGCGGCGTACCCGCAGGCGTCGCACTCGACGATCACGTGGTGGTCGCCGGCCTCCAGCGCGTCGAGATCGATGACGATCTCGCCCGGGCAGGTCGAGTCGCCGTCGAAGACCCAGTGCGGCATCCAGCGGCCTGTGCTGGGCTCGGTGGCCATGGCCATCACGCTCACGCCGCCGCGAGCTCCGGCTCGTCGACCTCGAGGAAGCGCTGGCGGCCGCCGTCGAAGACGACCGGCCACTCCCCCAGCAGCGCGTTGCGGCCCTTGGCCAGGTCGAGCACCGCCTCGTCGCCCGGCTTGCCCGTCGGGAAGTTCTCACCGTCCGCGCGCTGGAGCACGCGCTCCTTGCGGTAGATGAACACGACGTTGTTCGCGAGGTCCGCGATCTGGCCCGAGCCGCGGATGTCGCCGAGCGTCGGCTGGGGCGGGTAGGCGCCCACGAGCCGGCCGCGGTTCAGGTGCTGGGCGGCGAGGATCGTGCAGCCCGCCTCCGTCGCCGCGTCGGCCAGCCGCCGCACGTTCTCGTCGATGTCCTCGGTCTTCGAGGACCCGGGCAGCTTGTTTAGGAGGTCGAGCCCGATCAGGTTCCAGCCCTGGCGGAAGATGTCGCGGGCGATCTCGTCGGCGCTCCAGCCGGCGCACTCGACGACCTCGATCTGCAGCTCCCCGACCGCCCGCACGAAGCGCGGCGTCTCGGCCTCGCGCAGCTTGCCGAGCATCAGGCGCATGAACGGGATGTCGGCCCGGCGCGAGATCTGGCGCATGTCGCGCTCGAGCACCGACATCTCGTTCAGGTAGAGCGCGACGCGCAGCTGCGGGCGCTTGCCCTTGACGTGCTCGAGGACCTGGTCGATCAGGACCGACTTGCCGTGCGAGGTGATGCCGCCGACGATCGTCAGGTGGCCCGGCCAGATCCCGCCGGTGGCCTCCTGGAGGGCGGGCCACGGCCACGGCCACGTGTCGACCTCGCCGCCCTGCACGTGCGCCGCGAGCGCCTCCTGGCGGGCCTCGATCGTCGGCCGCGGCTTGCGGCCGGTCTCGTGGACGATCAGCTTGGTGGTCGCCTTGGCGAGCGCGTCCTCGTCCTCGTCGAAGACAGCGGCCCGGGCGGCCTCGAGCGCGTCGAGGATGTCGCGCATCCGGGAGTGGTGCTTGACGATCCGGGCGTAGGAGCGGACGTTGCCGGCCGCGGGGACGAGGTTCGGCAGCGAGTGCACGTAGGCGTCGCCGCCGGCCTCCTCGAGCCGGCCGGTGCGGCCGAGCTCCTCGCACACGGTCAGCACGTCGACCGGCTCGCCGGCCTGCTGCAAGCTGAGCATCGCGGCGAAGACGAGCCGGTTGCGCTGCCGGTAGAAGTCGCCGGCGGCGAGGCCGTCGTCGATCGCGCCGTCGAGCGCCTTCTCGCTGAGCAAGACGGCGCCGAGCACCGAGACCTCGGCCTCCTCGTTGTTCGGGGGGACCATGCCGGCGCTCACTGCATCGCCTCCTCGATGCGCCGCTTCGTGTCGGCGGCGAGCAGCTGATGCCGGGCGCCAGCGGCGGGGGCGACGCCGGCGCCCGGCGGGGGGGTCTTGCGCAGGACCGCGGGGCACTTCTCGAGCCAGTTGCGGTAGGCCCGGACGACGTCGCGGATCTTGCGGCCCTGGCCGCGGCCGTGCAGGGCCCAGTGGACGTAGTCGTCGGCGGCCGGGATGAAGTCCTGTCGTGGGAAGCGGGCCAGGACCCGGGCAACGGCGGCGGGTGAGGGAGCGATGGCGCCGGCGTTGGCGGTCGCGACCTCGGCGAGCCGATCGACGACCGGCTGCACGTACGGACGAAGCTCGGCGGACAGATCCACGAGTGCGCGCTCGTCCTGTTGTCCCTGTGACGTAGAGGTCGTTCGTACTACCTGCTCTGCAACGTCTCCGGCTGTAGCCGGAGACGTTGCCTCTTGCCGTGGTTCTTCTATAGGCGGTCGTGTATGACCGGTCTGGATCGGTCCTGGGTGACCGCTCTGGACCGGTTCCTGATGACCGGTCAGATCGGAGCGATCTGCACCGTTCTGACCGGTCATGGATGACCGGTCTGGATCGGACACTGACGACCGGTCAGCAGCCGCCTCGGGATCAAGGACCACGTACCCGTTGACCTGGCCGAGGCCCCGTCGGGTCGTCTCCACCAGGCGCGCGACTTCGAGCTCGTCTACGTAGCGGCGGAGCTGGCGCTCCTGCACGCGCATGTGCTCTGCGAGCTTCTTCTGGCCCGGCCAGAACTTCTCGTCGCGGCGTGCATAGTCGGTCAGCAGCGCATAGAGAAGCCGCGCTGGCACGGACAGCGTGTGGTTGCGCAGGACGACGTTCGGGATCATCGTGAACCCCGACTGCAGCGACCGGGAGGCGAAGCGGACGCTCTTTTGGCCGCTCACGACCGCGGCTCCAAGCTCTCGACGAGGCGCATGACGGCGGCGTCCTCGATCGTGTAGGTGTTGCACCGGTCCAGCCCGTGCTCCTGGCGAACAGCGATCAGCGCTGCCTCGCGCAGGTTCGCGATCGCACGCGAGATCGTCTTGCCGTGCCAGAAGGGCAACTCGCGTTCGAGTTCCGCGACCGTGAGACTGGCAAGGCCGCCGCGGCGGTCGAGCCAGCACAGAATGATCGCCTCGTTCAGCCCGATCTTCTTCGCGAGCGACGGGTAGAACTCCAGCCGCGGCTCTCGGAGCGCGAGCGTCACGCCGCGGCGGCCTCTTGCTCCGGGTCGAGCAGGCGGTCGAGCAGGTCGAAGAGCGACTGGAGCACCGACTGGCGAGTTGGCTCGATCTTCTCGGCGATCACGCCCTCGTCAATGGCCTTGCGCGCAGCCGCGCGGGCGGCGTAGTAGACCTTCCACCAGCGGTCGCTGTACTTCGCGGCAGCGGCAGCGGCAGCGACAGCGTCAGCGGC
>JALZEZ010000127.1 GCA_030861775.1 Actinomycetota bacterium | reverse complement strand
ATCGCCTACGGTGGCGCCCGCCGGAACCGTGACCGCGACGTCTATGCCCGGGGACGCCCCGGAGGCCGCGCTCACGCGCAGAAGCAACTCGGTCGTCGGCCTCGGCATCGCGCCAGTGTGGCTCGGACGCGCCCGTCTGTACAGCTCTTGCGTTGGCGGGTTGACGCTATTAGGCTCGACCGACCGTCGCGGGCTGGGGGCTCGGGCGGCGCCCGAGCACAGCGAACAGGGGGAAGGATCAATGCCTCAGATCGGCGCAACGATCGAGGAGATGCAGCAGCTCCAGTCGACGTTCACGCGCGAGTCCGGAGCCGTGGCGGAGCTCACGAGCACGCTCAGCGCTCAGGTGGGGGCGACCTGGTGGGTCGGCCCGGCGGCGGAGCGCTTCAAGGGGCAATGGGAGAGCGAGTTCCGCCCGATGCTCCAGCGGCTCCAGCAGTCGCTCGACGCGTGCAGCCAGGAGGTCCAGCAGCGGTCCGCCGCGATCGAGGCGGCTGGAAGCTAGCCCGCCCGCTCGGGACCACCTCGTTCGGCGCGTCGCGTCGCCATGGACGTCGTCGCCCTCCTCGGCGAGTTCCCCGTCGGAGACCCCGCGGGCATGCGCCGCGCGGCGCGGCGGCTCCACGTCCAGGCCGAGCGGATTCGCACGGTCGGTGAGCGTGCCGCGCAGGGCGCGGACGCGACCGCGTTCGAGTGCGCGGCCGCCGACCGCTTCCGGTCGGTCGTGCGCGACATCCGGGCGGGCTGCATCCGCGACGCAGAGCGCGTGCACGCCGCGGCCGACTACCTCAGTCGCGCCGCGTCCCGGCTCGAGGGGCGTCAGGCCGAGTGGCGTCGGGCGGCGGCGCGCCTGCAGCAGGAGGTCTAGCCCCCTTGGCCCGGGTCCTGCTCGACACCGAGAGCATGCGCGGTACCGCCGGCGCGCTGCGAGCGGGTGGCGGCGAACTCACCGCCGTGGCCACGCGGCTCCCGATCGAGGGGCTGGCGCTTATGCCGCCGGCGGTCCTGGCTCACGTCGAGGCCGAGTTGGCCAGCACGTCCATCTCCCTGCTCGGCCACGCCGGGCGCCTGGACGCCAGCGCGGCCGGGCTTGCGCTCAGGGTGGACATGGCCGACGCAGGGGGCGGCCATAGCGGCGGGGTCGGGAGCCTGGCGCCGTACGGGTTCGACGTGTTTGCCGAGTCCCACGCCGGTGGGCTCGCCGCGACTTTCCTGGGATCGGCCGGCGGCCTCCTGTGGGCGCTGCCTGGCACAACGTTCGGGCAGCTCCTCGCCGGGGACTCGTGGGGCGAGCAGGGGACGGCGCTGAAGCTCGGTGAGCTCTGGGCGGCCGGCAGCGGACGCGCTGGCCTCGCCGGCTCCCTCAAGGCTCTCGGCCTGGCGGGGTCGATCGTCTCCGACATCGACACCCTCAAGCACGGACCGCCGGCGACGCCGGTCGGCCGTGCCGCGACCGTGGCGGGCAAGCACGGCTGGGGGATGCTCACCGACCGGGCCGTCACGCCGTTGGGCCATGCGGCGCTGAACGCGGTGACGCTTGGCTCTTGGGACCACATGCTCGACGCGCCGATCATCGCGGTCGAGGGGATCGCGACCGGTGACTTCGGCGGGGCCGCCAACCGCTACACGGAGGCCGCCCTCCGGGGGGAGATGGGCGGAGCGTTCCAGGGCCTGGCGAAGGGCGGCACGTGGCTCGGCTACCAGATCGGCGGCCTTCTCTATGACGACGGCGAGGCGCGGCCAAGCGCGAACTCCGGCGGTGGCTCGGCGTGGTGACGATCCTCCGCGATCCGCCGGCCGCGCCGCTCGACGCCCTGGCGGCGCTCGCGCGCGAGGGGCACCGGTGGATCACGCGGGAGTCCCCGCTGCTCGGTGCCGGGGCCGCCGCGGCTCCGGCCGGCGAGGTGGACGACGAGCTGCTGGACCTGGCCGCCGCGCCGGCCGCTCTCGTCGCGGTCGGCCGGAGGACCGCCGACGAGGAGCAGATCGGCCTCTACCTGACCGACGGCGCGAGGGTGGCCCTGTTCCAGCCACGGCGCGGGAAGCGCATCGCGATGTCGCACCCGGTCCCGCTGCCCGTGTTCCTGGACGGCCTGGTCGCGGACGTCACGACCTCGGACCACGCTGACGCGGACCCGCTACAGGTCTCGTGGCTCGTCGTCCATCTGCTCCGCCTGCTCGTCGAGGCTGGGATGACGCCTCACGACGGCCGCCTGAGCCACGAGGCGGCCGTGGCCGTCCTCAGGCCGTTCGCCGACTCCGAGGAGCGCGTCGAGATCATGCTCGACGCCCTCGAGGAGGACGGCCTCGTCGCCCATGACCGCGCGCGCGGGACCGTGACGCTCGATCCCGGGTTCGTCGCGGACCGCGGCTGGCTCGTCGACCGCGAGCGCCTGGAGGTTCACGTGATCGACCTCGACGTTCCCCCTCCCTGGGAGGGCGGTCCCGTCCACCGAGTCATGTTCATCGGCCCCACCGGCGAGCGGCGGGCGCTCCTCAGGTCGGCCTCTCAGGACGAGTTCCACGCGCGGCGTCCGACCTCCGCCGAGTGCCGGTCGCTGCTGGCGGAGGCGCTCCTGACGAGGCCGCGTCTGCCGACCGTTCCATCGCGCGCTACGGCGGACCCGGTGGGCGGCTCGGAGGAGCTCACGGCAGGGGCGACGTGGGCAGGTGGCGAGGAGGAGCTAGTCGAGGCGCTCCGCGTGCGGGCGAGCGGGATGCCCACCGCGCCGATCCTCGCGGCCGCGCTTCATCCCGAACGCGTCGTGCACGCCGTCGGCAGGCGCGACGATCGGCGCCAGGAGGTCGCTGCGTTCAGCGGCCCACTCGGATCGGGGATCTGGCGCAAGCTCGAGGGGCGCATCGAGGTCGTCGCAATGGCAGAGCGCGAGCTCGCCGAGGCGTTCGTGAGGGCGCTGGGCGGATCCGCCGAGGAGGGGGATGAGCCGTCCCGGGCGGCGCCCGAACGGCACCGGCTACCGGCGTCCCACACTGCCGACCTGCTGGCCCGCGACTGGCGGGCCGCACCGGGTGAACCGAATCACGTCCCGGCGGAGCTCGCGGACTTGCTGCCACCCGAGGCGCTGAACCTGATCGCGACGGGCTGCCCCCGCTGGGTCATCGCAGACACGCGATGCCGGGGCACCGACCTGGTCGCGGACGCCTACGTGCTGCTCGTTGGCGCCGACTCCCACCTGCTCGTCGAGCAAGATGGAGACGACGTCGTAGCGGCGCTGCTCTCCTCCGGCGAGCTGGTGGCTCGCGCCTCGTCCGGCTAAGCACCCGGCCGCGGCTGAGCGCCGGCGGAGGGTTTTTGCGACCGAGCCCGGCCGGATTAGTCCAAGAAAGCTCCAGCAGGCGGGGGAACTTCCGTTGAGCCGAACGAAACTCAAGGGAAAAATCAGCCATAAGCGACCGCACGCGGGTGTCGTCCCGCAAGCCATCGCGTCGCGCGATCTTGCGTTGGGTCAACGCCGTTGGAACCGTGCCCCACCTAGGCAGTTCTGACGCGCGTCAACGCGTTCGAACCGAGCCGAATTCACCACAGCCAGGCGAAACGCGACCTCCAGAGCGCAAACTCCCAAGCCGAAGGTCACGGGTTCGAGACCCGTCGTCCGCTTAACGCGTCAACAGGAATCGCGGCCGAACTCGAGCCGCCTTCGCACGGGCTCGGACTGGCCCTTGATGTCCAGCACGATTCGGACGCACCGCGGGCCGGCAAGGACGAACCCGCCGGGCCAACCGGTCGGCTCGTCGTCGAAACACGCCTTGAACCGGATGCTGCGGTCGCCCTCGGCTACGCGCTCGGCGCCGCGGGTCGCCGGCCGATAGACCAGGCTGGCTTTGCGCCGGTCGCGCTTGTCGACGCTGAGGACGACCTCGGTGCCGGGCTCGACTACGAGCCCCGCCTTGACGCCTGGATCGCGGCCGTCGCGACGCCTGTACTGCGAGCGCTTGTCGTCGCCATGCCCGAGCACGCCGCGCAGGATCACCGGCCCGGCCACCAAGTCGCCCTCCTCGGCGGGACCGATCGGCTGCCTCACCTGCCCGGCGCAGTCGGCCCGCGGCACGCTGGCGGCTGTCTCGACAGGTTCGGAGGCGGCCGGCGACTCCCGCTCGGAGCGCACGAGCAGAACCGTGGCCACCAACGCGGCAGCTACACAGGTCCCGCTTACCCAGCGCTTCACGAGCCCACGATCATCCCGCGCCGCAGAGCTGAGCGCGCCGCCAGGATTTGCGGGAAAGCACGAGGGGAATACCCGGGCTCCACCACTTACATACCGTCGGTATCCTTCGGTCGCCGCTGGACGATGCCCGGAGGGGACAGCTTGGGACGCACGCAGGAAGAGAAGGCCGCGCACTTCCGTGCGCTGCACGAGGGCGAGCCGTGCATCATCCCCAACCCGTGGGACGCGGGCTCGGCGCGCGCTCTCGCCGCCCTTGGCTTCGAGGCGCTCGCCACGACCAGCTCGGGCTTCGCGTTCGCCCTCGGTCGCCGCGACGGCTACGTCACCCTCGACGAGGTCGCGGCCCACATCCGCCTGCTCGACCAAGCGACGGACCTTCCGCTCTCCGTTGACCTGGAGAACGGCTACGGGCGCGAGCCCGCCGACGCCGCCGAGGCGATCGCCCGCGCGGCCGAAGCCGGCGCGGTCGGCGGGTCGATCGAGGACTGGGACCAGTCGGGCGAGCTCTACGAGCCGGGCCACGCGACGGAGCGGGTGGCGGCCGCGGTGGAGGCCGCCGCCGGGCTCGGCTTCCCGTTCACGTTGACCGCAAGGGCCGAGAACCACATTCGCGGCAACCCCGACCTCGACGACACCATCGCTCGGCTCCTGGCCTACGAGGGCGCCGGCGCAGACGTGCTGTACGCGCCGGGACTGGCTACCGCCGACGACGTGCGCGCCGTGTGCGAAGCCGTCTCGAAGCCGGTCAACGTCTTGGCCCACCCCGGGCTGACGATGGCGGAGATCGCCGACGCCGGCGCCCAGCGGGTGAGCGTTGGCGGCGCGCTCGCATTCGTGGCCGCCGCGGCGATGGCGGCTGCCGCCGAGGAGATGCGCGACCAGGGCACGTTCTCGTCGCTCGGAGTTCGCGTCCCGATCAAGGAATGGCTCGGGGACGGCCCGTAGCGCGCGGCTACCCGAGCCCGGCGCCGAGGGTGACGAGCATGACGCCGACGGACCCGTTCAGCACGCGGGAGCTGCGCCGGCCCCGCAGGAGCTCGCTCAGCCGCGCGGCCAGGTGTGCGTAGCCGGTCAGCCAGCCGAACACCATCGCCGCGAACGTGAACGTCATCGCGACCGGTAGCAGCGAGCCGCTCTCGGGACCGACCACCTGCGGCAGCAGCGCGGTCCAGAACAGACCGACCTTCACGTTCAGCAGGTCGCTGGCGAGGCCGCGCCGGAACGCCGTGCGCGCCGCGAGGGCTCCGTCCGATCCCGGCGGCGGGGCCACGCTGTCGCCGCGCTTGGCGGCGAGCAGCGCCTGAAGGCCGAGCACGACCAGGTAGGCGGCGCCGGCGAGCTTGAGCGCGGTGAACGCCGTGTCCGACGCCGCCAGCAGGCTGGTGACCCCGACCGCCGACGCCGTGCCCCACACCAGGTTGCCCGCGGCGGACCCGGCGGCCGCCCACATGCCCGCGCGGGCGCCGGCCGCGACCGAGGTGCGCAGCACCACGAACGTGTCGGGACCGGGGACGAGCAGGCCGGCGACGGCGAGGGCCAGGAAGGTCAGGTAGGCGTCCATGCGAGGAGGATCGCCTGATCAACCGTTCAGTTCAAGCGACGATTTCTTCCCAAATCCGTTCAGGTATCCTTAATCGACGATGCTGGACCCCCGGAAGCTGGCGGTCCTGCGGGAGTTCCACGTCCAAGGAACGATCGCGCGGGCCGCGGAGGCCCTGGCGTTCACGCCATCCGCCGTCTCCCAGCAACTGGCCGCGCTCGAGCGCGAGCTCGGCGTGCCTCTCACGAGACGAGCCGGCAGGCGTCTCGAGCTGACCGACGCCGGGCGCCTGCTGGTGGACAGGGCGGACGACCTCCTCGATCACCACGAGCGCGTGGAGACCGAGCTCGCGGCCGTCTCGGGCGACGTGGCCGGAACGGTCCGGGTGGCGGCGTTCCAGACGGCGCTGCGGTTCGTCGTGATGCCGGCCGTGGCGGAGGTCCCGGAGGGCGTCCGCGTGGAGCTGGTCGAGGCCGAGGCCGAGCTGGCCCTGCCGCTGCTTGCGCGCGGAGAGCTCGACGTGGTCGTGGCGGAGGAGTACGAGCACGCGCCGCGCCCGCGCCTGCCCCGGATCGAACGCGACTACCTCGAGCCCGACGAGATGGTGCTCGCCGCGGCCGCCGGGCGGCGCGGGCCGCTGTCCCTGCGCGCACTGCGCGACGCCGAGTGGGCGACGGCGCGGGAGGGGACCGCCTACGCCGACATGCTCGCGCGGCTGTGCCGCTCGCAGGGCGGCTTCGAGCCGAACGTGCGCCACCGGGTCAACGACATGCGCCTGCTGCTGGAGCTCGTCGCGGCCGATCGCGCGGTCGCCCTCCTGCCCGCCCTCGGCCGCCCCGCCGAGGACCCCCGCGTCCGGGTCAAGCGGGTGGGCGTGACCAGGGCGATCTTCGCCGCCACGCGGTCGAGCGACCGCGACCGGCCCGCGACGGCCGCGGTCGTGGAGGCGCTCGGCGCGGGGTGAGAGCCCGGCCTCCGCCGTACGCTCCCCGTGTGGCCGACACCACGCCGCGGGGGAAGCGCTGGCTGACGCTGCTGCTCGCCGTCGCGCTGGCGGTCCCGGCCCAGGCCGCCGCGTTCTCCCCCGAGCGGGAGGCGCGCAACTTCGACAAGCCGCGCGAGCGTCACCGCCACGAGACCGGCAGCCCGGAGTACCAGGCGATGCTGCGCCAGCGGGGAGCGGAGCGCGAGGCCGAGCTGGCGGGGATCAGGGCGAGCGACCCGGAGCGCGGCCCGGACGGCATCTGCTCCCACCACACCGACGCCTGCGCCGGGGACGTGCAGTTCTACTCGTGGCAGGAGGACGGGCACGGGCTGCGCGTGCCGGTGCTGTACACGGCGGCCAGCGGCGCGACGATCTCCGGTCACCTCTGGGCCACGCGGGCCGGCCCCGCGCGGCGGCCGGGCATCCTGATCACGCCCGGCTCGGTCCAGGCGCCCGAGGAGCTGTACGCCGCGGCCGCGACGCTCGCGAAGCGCGGGTACGTCGTGATGACCTACGACGTCCAGATGCAGGGGTACTCGGACGTGCGTCGGGCGCGGCCCGACGAGGACGAGAACTCGCAGGCCCAGGACCCGAACGCCTTCCTCGACGGCGCGCGCGACTCGCTCGACTTCTTCCTCTCCGCGCCGCCCCGCAGGTACGTGCCGCGCCCGAGCCGCAGCAGCGGCACCGTGCACGCGGACAAGCAGGACAGGCGGGTCGCGAGCGGTCTCAACGCGGCCTTCAACCCGCTGTGGGACCTCGTGGACCCGGAGCGGATCGGCCTCGCCGGGCACTCGCTCGGCGCGTACGGGGTGTCCGACTACGGCTCGCGCGACCCGCGTGTCGACGCCATCGTGGCCTGGGACAAGCTGACCATCGCGGCGGGTCGATGTTCGGCCGGACGGTGCCACCGATCGAGCCGCGCGTCCCCGCCCTCGGTATGGCGTCCGACTACAGCCTCACCCCGACGCCCTACACGGACGACCCGAGCCCCGAGTCGAAGTCCGCCGCCTCGCGGGGCTGGAGCAAGGCCGGCGTGGACACCGGCGAGGTCGTCATCCGCGGCGGCACGCACTTCGAGTTCTCCTAAATCCCGAACGCGTTCTTCGACGCGACCCTGCGCGGAATGGACATGGCCGCCTGGTACACCGCCGCCTGGTTCGACAAGTACGTGAAGGGCGACCCGACCGCCGACCGGCGGCTGCTCACGACGCGCTGGCGCGACGACGGCCCGGGCCGCGAGGTCGACTCGAGCGCGCCGCCCGACGGCAACCTGTTCTCGTTCTACTTCCCGTCGCGGCTCGACGTGGGGCGCGCCGGCGGCGGCCGCTTCGCCTGTGAGGACCTGCGCGCCGGCTGCTCTGGCCAGGCAGCGGAGGACGGCGAGCCCCGCCCGTACTCGTACCTCGCCGAGTCGACGACGAAGCACTCGGCCGCGGACGGGGCCGGCG